>NVRL01000039.1 GCA_002732645.1 Sulfurimonas sp.
ACTCTCTTTTTAGCATATCCCCAAAAAGAATCATTTAGCTTTTCGTCATATCTTCTAGCTAACTTTATAAGTTCTTCCGTGCCAATAGCTGAGAGATCCATATAGTCAATAGAACTGGGTAGTCTCTCTTTAAGTCTAAAGGCCATCCCCTTTACCGCAGGCAAATACTGAATGGCTAGTTCATCTTCTTTATGTTTGATATCTTGCGTGTATCCAGAAATCATGTCTTTTGTCCTGGCATTTCTTGAGAGTTCATTTTTATTGCAACATCTGTAATTTTATATACAGAGTCAATAAGTTTTTCTCTTTTGTTAATTTCTTTTACAAAAAGGTCAAGCTCTTTTTCATGTGCTTCTTTAGGGAAGGAATAAGACTTTGCAGTAAGTGTTCTAAAGTACAGTGCAATAATTATATGTGAAAAAAGGTAAAAAAATGTAGTTATAAAAAAGGTATATACTAATAAACCTTCAGCATCAAAAGACTTTAGTACACCGAAAATTATTCCGATAAAAAAGCCTTGAACTGTAAAAAAATATACAAAGTTTTCACCTAACATCAATGTACCCCAAAAATAGACTTAAAAATGTTCCATTAAGCGTTTAAATAGCCCGGTTAATCCACTTTCATTTGGACTAACCAGCATATTTCGTTCCAATCTACTCGTAATCTTACTCGCTATAGCCGTTATATCAGCATGAGGCTGAGAATTTGGATACGAAACACTAAAGAGAGCTCTTCGCTTAACCGACGAGCTTACTTTTCCGTCACTGTTGATCTTACCTATAAGATGAAGATCTAGATTTTCACCAATATTTGCTAATGCAACTTTACGAATCTTCTCAAAAACTGCTTCAGCCTCTTTTTCGTTTTTAACTTGATTCATTATCAGGCCAATATCATTTCTCAAAGTTGCAACAGTTTTTATTGTCGCATATGCATCTGTAATAGCTGCAGGATCTGGTACTGTAACGACTATTACGTCATCTGCAGCATTTAAAAACATCTGAATATGTTCACCTATTCCTGCACCTGTATCAATAATCATAACATCCAGTTTATCAAGAACCTGAGCTTCTTCCATAAACCTTTTAAAGAGTGCAGCATCTGAGTACTTGAGTATCTCATTACCACTCTCACCAGGAATTAAAATAAGGTTTCTAGTGATTGGAATAAGAATATCGCTTACTGTAGCTTCACCCTTCAACACATGCAAAATATTCTTTTTAATCTTTACATTAAACATAACGTCCAAATTTGCAAGACCGATATCCGCATCAAATATACCTACGTTTAGACCATTCTGAGATAAAACATAAGCAAGATTTGAGCTAATTGTACTCTTACCTACTCCACCTTTTCCACTTGTAATGGCTACAAACCTAGTCTTTTTAGACTTTTTTTGTGAGTTTGAAGCTACTAGTTCTTCTAGTTTTTCAGCCTGATGCCCTATCATGCTTTACTCCTATTAAATCCATTAAGTAAACAGTCAACTAAAAAGTCACTACTTGCACATACTAAGTCTTCTGGAACCTCTTGTCCCACAGAAAAGTAACTTATAGGTTTTTTTGTTTCATAAGCTAAAGAAAAAATATTTCCAAAACCCATAGTTTCATCAAGTTTTGTAAACATAACCGTATCTACATTTAGCGTTGAGAAATTTTCATAAGTGAGTTTTAAATCTTCATACTTAATAGAACTTGGCATTACTAAGACTACATCTATATTGAACTCAGTATCATTAGCATCCAGACACTCATAGATCTTTTCTATCTTATTTTTATCATATGGACTTGAACCCATAGTATCTATTAGAATATAGTCACAGTATCTCAGTGAGTCTAGAGCAGTAGAAAACTCCGGAGGATCAACAACAGTCTCAATTCCCAGTTTCATCATCCTTGCATACTGCATAAGTTGTTCAACTGCTCCTATACGGTAAGTATCAAGTACTACAAGACCGACTTTATATCTTTTTTGCATTAGGTATGAGTACCTTGCTGCAAGCTTAGCTATAGAAGTTGTTTTACCAACGCCTGTAGGTCCAACAAGCATAATAACTTTTTTAGTGCCAGGTGTTGGAATACTCTCTCTTCTAATTGGAATCATTTTTCTTAAAAGTGTTTGAAAGTATCTCTTAACTGTTGCTGAGTTCTCTCTCATTTTAAGAGGCATATGCTCTAATGTCATTTTCATGATGCCATCAAGATGATCTCTATCCATTCCACTCTGAGATGCCAGTCGATATATCTCAGCAAATTCTGATGGGATTTGACTTTCTAAATCTGGTGCTTTTTCATCCCAAAACATATTTTGAATCAGTTTTACTTTGTCACCAAGTTTATTGATCTCTGACTTTATCTCTTTTAACTCTTTTGGCTCGTATGACTTAGGAACCTCTTTTACAGAATTATAAAGGGGATCTCTAACATTTGCTATTTCAGATATTTGAGCGGCAGCACTTGAAATATCATATAGTACGTCTTCACTCTCTTGTCTTAATGGCTTTTGCTTATCTAATGGTTTAGTAGGTTTTGGATAAGCGGCATGTATATCATTACCATCTATACCAATTACTATTTCGTAAAGAGCTTCCCTGCCTAGTGCTTTTTTCTGAATCTCACGAGTCTCAATAAGCATTCCGTCATCACCTACCTCGAGCTTTGCTTTTTTTAGAGCTTCAGAAGGTGTACGACCTGTAAATGTAAGTATTTTCATCTATTAATATCCGCCAATGGAATCACTACACTCTCTCTTTCAAACCAACTTGTATGTGGCACAGTAAGTCTATCTGTTTTTATAAATCTACTATCAAAAAAGATAATATCCAAATCTAAAGTCCTTGGAGCATTTGCAAAACTTCGTTTGCGCGCAAATTTTTTCTCTACTCTGTGTAGGTATTCCAAAAAAGTCAGTGGTTGCATACTAACTTGGAGTACTATGATTGAATTTAAAAAATCATCTTGGTCCATAAAACCAAATGGAGGATTTTTCAAAATCAACGACGTTTGTAAGAGTTCAACTCTTTTATCTCTTATAAAAAATGTCAAGAGATGTTCAAACCTTCGTTTAACATCTCCAACATTACCACCTATTCCCACTGTTACTCGGTAACGATGAGAACTTTTGGGTCTGAAAGTAGACCCAAAATGTAAGCCTTTAAAGGTTGTTAAACTCTCATTAAGCCTACGCTTTATATACATAATTACTCAGCTGTTGTTTGTTGCTTTTGCATCTCTTGAGACGCTTGCATCTCATTCATAATCTGTAGCATACCGACCATTGCCAAGTGGTAACCAAAAGGACCAAAACCTACAACTGATGAAGTACAAACTGGTGCAATCATATTTTCTTTTCTGAAATCTTCACGACGGTGAATATTACTGATATGAACTTCTATTGTAGGAAGATTAACTGCTGAGATAGCATCTCTAATAGCTATTGAAGTGTGAGTATATGCTGCTGCATTAATAATCATACCATCAGCATCTCCATAACATTCTTGAACTTTATCAACTATCTCACCCTCTAAATTACTTTGAAAAAATTCAATTTCTATGTTGTTTTGACCTGCAAATTCTTTCATTTGTGAATGAATCTGCTCTAACTTCATTGGAYCWTRKWTTKGYTGCTYRYGWWSWYSMAGCNATNATTKANAGTNWTRRWMSMWGRAYWRYTAYYWYTTTCATTTTTTACCTTTTTTGTAAATATTAAAACTTTTAAGGAGATATTCTATCAAAAGTAATATTAAAAAGAGTTACACAAGATCAATACTGTTCTTTTTTCTCTACTAGATTCTCACAATCCATTATCATGTCATAGAGATCCATATCTCTACCAGAGACACTACATACATTTTTACCAGTAGCGTCTACAAAAATAAAGGCTTCAGAATCATGGAATTTCTTGTTCATATATTTTGAGAAAATAACATATTCAGCATTATCTAAATCATGAATTTTTTTTGATATATGCTTAAACTTATCACAGCTTTTTACAATTTTTTTTATCGATAGAACTTCACTTTGCAGACTATTTTTAAGAACATCTGTTAAATCAACTAGTTCTTCTTCCAAATTTTCAAATTTTACAAACTGACTCATCATAATCTCCTCTATTTCACGATCTCTTTAAATTTGATTATATCATATTATATATTTCTATCTATAAACTTTAAGATTGTTTAAATTTATATTATCGTAACATCTTATAAGAACAACTGATAAATTAACCTGAAGAAAGAGAATATTATGACTCAAAACCATTATAATGTAATTGTTATTGGAGGCGGTGTCTCCGGAGCTGCACTTTTTTATGAACTTGGCCGCTATACCGACATAAAAAATATATGTTTACTAGAGAAATACGGTTCTCTAGCTTCACTAAACTCAAATGGTTCTGCCAATTCACAAACTATACACTGTGGTGATATTGAGACAAACTATACATTGGAAAAAGCTGCAAAAGTTAAAAGAACAGCAAAGATGGTTGAGAAATATTGTCTTCAATACGGTTATGAAAATAAAGTTATTTTCTCACACCAAAAGATGGCTTTAGGTGTTGGTTATGAGGAAGTAAATTATATAAAAAATCGCTATAAAGAGTTTAAATCGCTCTACCCCTACCTAGAATTTTATGATAAAAAGAAGCTAGCAGAGATAGAACCAGCAGTTATATTTGACAAAGATGGTAAAGAGCGTCCTGAAGATATAGTTGGTATGGGGGCACAAGGAGAATACACTACTGTTGATTTTAAAGCACTTAGTGATACTTTTATTGACAACACTCTTAAGATAAAAGACAAAGTAACTGATATCTTTTTCAACAACGAAGTAAAAAACATCCAAAAAATTGGAAGTACTTATCATATTGAAACTACAATGAGTCAATTTACTGCTGATTTTGTTGTTGTAGATGCAGGTGCTCACAGTCTGTTCTTGGCACATAAAATGGGTCATGGTTTAGATTACGGATGTCTACCTATGGCTGGTAGTTTTTATATGGGAAATCGTAAGATTTTAAATGGTAAAGTGTATATGGTTCAAAATCCAAAGCTTCCGTTTGCTGCGCTTCACGGAGATCCAGATATCTTAGTAAATGGTTTTACAAGATTTGGTCCAACTGCTCTGATGCTGCCAAAACTAGAGCGTTTTAAACCTGGTACTTATATAGACTTCTTTAAAACTCTAAGACTTGATTTTACTGTTATAAAGATATTTTATGATCTATTTAAAGATTCTGATATACGAAACTATGTACTAAAAAACTTTATGTTTGAAGTTCCATTTATAAATAAAAAACTTTTTCTTCAAGATGCGAGAAAGATTGTTCCATCACTAAGTGAAGATGATATCTCTTATGCTAAAGGTTTTGGTGGTGTTAGACCTCAAATCCTTGATAAGAAAAATAAAAAACTTATGCTTGGTGAGGCTTCTATTAATACAGGAGAAGGCATCATTTTCAATATGACACCATCACCTGGAGCAACATCATGCTTAGGAAACGCTGTACGTGATGTAGAAGCAATATGTGAGTATCTTGGATTCACTTTTGACAAAGAATATTTTGATGATGAGTTAGTAGAAGAACAAACTATGCAAGGGGATGCAACATGAGTACTGAAAATAAAACAAAAAAGAAACTTTTATATATAACAGATCAGCAAGAATACACTGACCATGGAACTATAGGTCCACTTTTTAACGGTTATCTTAAAAAATATTATGATGTAAATATTGTCTATTTTACAAAGTTCAAAAATAGCTTTCAAGTAAAAGGAACCGACTATGTAGTTCCACAACAATATAAAAAAGAGATTTCTTGCTATATGGATTCAAAGGGTATTGATTTATCTTCATATGCGTATGTATTTGTTCGCAATAAACCTGATATTTTAAAAAATATTCTTGAAAATCGCGATAGGTATGGATATAAGGTAGGTTATAGACTCTCTTTTCCAAAAACAGAAGAGGTTTACGAAGCACATAAAGCTAAAAATAGTAACACGATTCTTGATACTGTAAAAAACTATTTTACAAAACAGAGCAAAAAAAATCTTCTATCCCAATGTGATCTTTTTATGCCTACATCTAAAGATATGGAAGATACTTTCTTTGCAGACACAGGTGTTAGAAGTTTTCCACTACCCGCAGGACTAGACCCGGCAAGAATCACACCTCACCGTGAATCTGATGGAGATGAGCGGCACTTTATCTATGTAGGGACACTTGACTCTCTTAGAGAGTTTGAAAAAGTATTAGTTGCTTTTACAAGAGTTAATTCGGACAACTGGCATCTAAATATCTCTACACTTGATTCTCAATTTGCAAGAAATGTAATGCAAAAATATCCTACAATCAGTAATAAAGTAAGCATATTAAAAGCAGATACATTCAGTGAACTTATGGTTCAAATCGATGATTGTGATGTCGGTATTGCATTACTACCAAATATCCCAATCTACTCTACTGCAATACCTGCAAAGACTATGGACTACTATACTTGTGCTATTCCAACACTACTTACTGATAATCCAAAAAATCGAACACTCTTTAGTGATAAAGATGCTCTCTATTGTAATTTTGGAAGTGATGAAATCGTTGCTAAATTAGAGAAAATCATAGATATGTCTCAGGAAGAAATTGCGAAGATGGGACATGCAGGACAAGAAAAACTACTTGCTCATAAAAGGAACTATGAAATTATGGCGAAAGAACTATCAGAAGAATTAGAATCACTTTAAAGTGATTCTAAAGGTTTTTAGAGGTGCCCTTAATAAGCTTTTCATGCCTTATTAACTATAATCTACTACTTAAATAATAAAGATAAAATATGCAAATTATATCACGTAACTATATACTAACACCAGACACCATACTTTCAGACTTAGCAGTTGCTTTTGATAAAAAAATAGAAAAAATAGCTACTTTAGAAGAGTTGAAAAAAGAGTACCCAGATGCAGATGTAACTCTTTTGGAGAAAAACTCACTTCTTATGCCTGGACTAATCAATGCACACGTTCACATAGAGTTTAGTGCGAATAAAACTAGTCTTAGTTATGGTGACTTTATGAACTGGTTATACAGCGTAATTGAGAACCGTGAAGACCTAATAAACGGTTGTGATGTAGCTTGTATGGGTAAAGCAATAGATAATATGCTTGATTCTGGAATAACAACATTTGGAGCAGTTAGTTCACATGGGATGGATCTTGAAGCTTGCGAGAATGCTGCACAAAATGTAGTTTTTTTCAATGAACTTATCGGTTCACAAGCGGTTATGGCAGATGCACTATTTGATGATTTTCTTTCTCGTCTAGATGCATCAAAAACTGTAAAAAGAGAAGGTTTTCATCCTGCAGTTGCTATTCACTCTCCATATTCAGTACACCCTATTCTCATAAAAAAAGCTATTGAGATTGCAAAAAATGAAGATCTGAAACTTACAGCTCACTTTATGGAAAGTGAAGCAGAGAGAAAGTGGTTAGACTCAAATGAGGGTGACTTTAAAGATTTTTTTGAGAAGTTATTAAAACAAAACTATGCCGTAAGTGACTCTAAAGAATTTCTAGAACACTTTGATTCTCAAAAAACTCTTCTTACCCATGTTGTAAAAGCAAATGAAGATGAGTTAAAAACTATCGCTTCAAATAAGCATACTATTATTCATTGTCCTATTTCAAACAGACTTTTGGGAAATGGTGCAATTGATTTAAATGCTATTGAAGAACAAAATATCAACTGGGTATGTGCAACAGACGGTCTTAGTTCAAACTATGCACTTGACCTTTTTGAGGAGATGAAATGTGCTCTTTTTATGCACTCAGAGATGCCACTCTTGGAGTTAGCAAAAAAACTTATAAACAGCGTTACTATCAACGCAGCTTCTGCACTAAACTTAAATACAGGTGAGATAGCTGAAGGTAAGAATGCAGATATGCTTGTACTTGACTTAGACAAAGAACCAAGTGATGAGTTAGCAATCCATTTAATATTACATAGATATAATATCTCTAAAGTTTATATAAACGGAAAAAAAGAAAAAGGTAATTAATGCAATTTTTAAAAARACTATTTTCACCCATTACGTCAACACTTGGTTTCATCCAAAATCATTTCAAAGCGATGATTTTTCTACTTATAGTGTTTCTGATTTTTGCTCCTTCTAGTGAACAAGACCTTACTCCAAATAATCTTCAGAGTATTAATCTAGTTGGTCCAATTATGGAAGTATCAGAGGTACTAGAGCAAATCGAAAAAGCCGGATCTAACAACAATATTAAAGGTGTTTTACTTGTTGTTGACTCTCCAGGTGGTGCAGTTGCTCCCTCTATAGAAATAGCTTACGCAATAAAAAGATTAAAAGGCAAAAAGCCGGTTGTTGTCTATGCGCAAGGAACGATTGCTAGTGGTAGTTACTATGCAAGCATCTGGGCAAATGAGATTGTAGCAAATCCTGGTTCAATGGTTGGTAGCATTGGTGTTATTATGCAAGGTGCAGATATGAGTGAACTTATGGGTAAAATAGGTATCTCTACTCAATCTGTTAAAGCGGGTAAATACAAACAAGTAGGAACTCCTGATAGAAAATGGGAACCTTTTGAAGTAAATGAGTTAAATAAAGTTATACAAGGAACTTACGACATGTTTACAAAAGATGTCGCAGATGCTAGAGGTCTTGACATCAAAAAAAGAGACCAATTTGCAAATGCTCATATTTTCACTGCTCAACAAGCTAAAGATGTTGGCTTAATTGATTCACTTGGAGTAATTCATAATGCGAAAATGAAACTTATTTTACTTAGTGGAGTAGATCATCCTGTTTGGAATAAAGAAGATAAGTTTGATAAGTTTATGAAAAAGCTATCAGCATCTGCTGCTGTAACACTTCACACTTACTTTCCTGCTCTTATTTTAAGGTAATGCCCTTAGCTTAAGCGTATGGAATATTTTTTGAAAAAAAATATTCACGGAAGCTTAAAGTAGAGCTAAGGGTACACCAACGTAAAGTTATAAAAGTTTTATAATTCCAAAACTTTTATAACAGTAGAAGTATTTTCAAAAATTCTTTTTACTCTATCTTGCCAAAGTTCACCAAACTCTTTTATCTCAACAGGTTGCGCTAAACCACCCATCATCTTTTGCATTAATGGTTGCATATTTGGACTTGGCATAATCGAAGACGGATCATAAAGCACATCTACACTTTTATTCGTATCAACTCTTGTAAATCTAGCAGATGCTTCAATAGGAGCTTCAAAATTCATAAGAGAGTGTCTAGCAAATTTTCCGGCTAAGCCTTTAAAACCACTTTTATCAGTTGCACCTGTAATTTGAGAAACAACATTACTGATAACTCCGGCAACACCATCTTCTAAACTCTCTTTAAACTCTACCTTGATATTTCCACGAACTGGCATCTCATCTGGGTAAAGAGCTTTTAAAGCCTCAGCAGTTATAAGGTAAGCACCTGCGACAGTTGGACAACTATGCCCTGCTGACTTAACTACATCAAGATAGTTAAATTCATACTCACCTTTTGCAAATGCACCTAAAACAGCGGATAGAGGATCTTGTACTTTTATAACTTCTACTTCATTAAAAAAATCTGGATAATTCATATTATATTTTCCTTCTTAATAACTTTTGCACTTATACAAACTTTATCACTTTGTGCCAAAAATTCATCTCCTATCTCTAGTGTAGAGATATCTATAACCTTTGAGTCTTGTGATATTTGTGCAAAACCTTTTTTACTTTTAAATTTTGGATGATTTGATTCTATCATCTTTTGTAGATTTAAAACTTGACCTTGGGCAACATTAAGTCTTGTAGTCATCGCATGAGAAAATGAGTCTTTTAAAACATTTACCTCTTGCATCTTCTGCTCTAATTTTTTCTCCATTGAGTGAGTAGAATACAAACTATACATATGACTTAGTTCTTGTTTGGAGTTTTGAAGTTTTTGAGACATGATATGTGTATGCTGTGAAGCTAAAGAGTCTAAGGTTTGAAATAGTTCATTTGAATCTGGAAGTGTCATCTCTATCGCAGCACTTGGAGTCGGTGCTCGCAAGTCTGATACAAAATCACTTATAACCCAGTCTATTTCATGTCCAACTGCCGAGACAATAGGTGTAGTAGCGTGAAAAATTGCATTAGCTACTATCTCTTCGTTAAAAGCCCATAAATCTTCTATACTTCCACCACCACGACCGATAACTATAAAATCATATTCTCTTGTATCACTTACAATAATAGCATTAGATATTGAAGAAGCANNTNTKTCACNNMTWRAACTAAAACATCATAAATATCTATCTCTAATGCTCTATATCTTGTATTTGCTACTCTTAACATATCTTGTAATGCTGCTCCGGATGCTGATGTTATAAGTGCTATTTTCTTAGGAAATTTTGGAAGTTGTTTTTTTATAGCAGGTTCAAAATAACCCTGAGATGCAAGCTTTTGTTTTAACTGCTCAAAAGCTAAAGAGAGAGCACCTTTGCCTGCAGGCTCAATATTAAAACAGTTTATCTGATATTCACCACGAGGTTTATATAGTGTTATTGCACCATCTAAAATAACTTTCAATCCTTCTTTTAGCTGAAATTTCAGTTTAGAAGCATTGCCTCTAAACATTACTGCTTTTAGAGTTGAGTTAGAGTCTTTTAGTGTGAAGTATATGTGTCCACTGTTATGGAAAGTAATACGAGAGAGTTCTCCCTCGACTAGAACACGAGAAAAACTACTTTCAAGAAGAGTTTTAATCTGCTCATTTAATGATGAAACGTCTAAAACATTCAATGCTTCACCCTTTATATAAAATTATTTTTTTCTAGCTATTAATAGTGTAGAGATATCCATAGAGAAACTTTTTGTATATAACATCTCAAAACCGGCTGTTTCAAGCTCAGTTTGCATATTTTCTACCGTTGAAAAATCTTCTATAGAGTTAGGAAGGTACTCATAAGCTTCTGAGTTTTTAGAGATAAATCCACCAACTTTAGGCAAGATTTTATTCATATAGAAATCTCTGATTTGACCAAGTGGAGAAGGGTTTTCGTTTTTCATAAACTCTAATATAACTACAAGTCCATCTTCTTTAAGAACTCTGTTAAACTCATCTAAAGCCTTTTGTCTCTCAACAACATTTCTGATGCCATATGTGATGCTTAAAAAATCTGCACTAGCGTCTTCAAGTGGAATTTCTGTAGCTTTAGCGATATGGTAGTTATACTTAGGGTATTTTTCTTTTGCAACATTAACCATACCTACAGATGGGTCAACGCCGACAATCTCGCCGATTGCAATACCATTTACTTCTGCACGAGAACGCCAGAAATCCATCATATCACCTGTTCCACAAGCTACATCAACAATTTTATCAATAGAGTCTTTGCCATAAAACTCATAAGCTAAATCACAAGCTTTACGTCTCCAACTTTTATCTACACCCATACTCATAACACGATTTGCYRTGTCATAMGTTKKTGCAATATCATCAAACATTGATACAATTTTTTCTTGTTTTTGTGTTTCTTGTTTTTGCATATTATTTTTCCCTTTTCATCCACATGATTATATCTTGGTCTGCTTGGTCTATATTTAAAATCTCAAATTTTTCTTCTACTTTTTCAAATCCACTATTACCATCCATTGTAGGGGCTAAATAACATAGGTAATAATCAACATAATCTTTACTAAGTTCAAACATCTTTGAACTACCCTCTATCATTATATTTTTATACTCATTAAGGCGAGAGAAGTTGTCTTCTATAAAAACATTTCTACCGATTATACTAAAGAGCGGTATTGATCTGTCGAACTCTTTTTCTCTTGATACAATTAATATATCTGGAGCCCTGCCATTAACCAATCTTGCATCAAGAGTCGGTCTATCTTCTCTAATGGTATTACCACCAATAACAAGTAGGTCACACACATCTCTCATAGCATGAACATTTATTCGTGAATAAGCAGAGCTTACTATTCCTGCATCTGTAGTACCGTTTAATCTTTGTGCCCATTTAAAAAATACGAATTTATCTTGATTCCATATATTAAATGGTGATATTRAATCTTGCGATTTTTTTTCTAACNAAGACGTTTGTATATCAACTCCACTTTTTTTTAGAACTTCATTTCCACCAGATGCTTCATTATTAATATCATTAAAACCTACAAATACTTTTTTTATTCCTAAATTGGATATTAGAGATGCACAAGATGGTGTTTTACCTATATGTGAGCATGGTTCAAGTGTGGTATAAAGAGAAATATTTTTAAAGCAATTATTAYGATTTTGTAAAAGAAATGTATGAATATCACTTGAAGAGGTAAGTTTAAGTATTTTAGAATCATTTGTGAGTTTGAAGTATGCACTTTGCAGTGCCATTACTTCAGCATGAGGAAATCCAGCTCTTTGGTGTGCTTCTACTGAGAGCAGTTCATTGTTTGAACCAACAACAGTACAACCAACTGCTGGATTTGGATAAGTCAGACCTTGATATTTCCAAGCCTCCCTCAAGGCTAGGTTCATAAAAAAGCTAGAGTTTACTACCATTCAAAGTAAGTTTTAGCTTTTGTTATGTCATTGAACTCTATTTCTACTGTTTCACCTTCAGATTCAACAAATATTTTAGAGCCTTCAACTTTAGMYAAAAYACCTCTTATCTTTTCTTTTGAAACWGAGTTAAGAGCTACTTTTTCACCAACAGATTTTTTAAAATTATTTATAGTTGTTAACTTTCTTTCAATTCCGGGAGTACCAACTTCAAGTCTATAGTCACCTGACACTGGAGGTGTAACATCGAGTAGTGGAGATATCAGATGAGTAAGCTCTACACAACTGTCTAGGCTTACACCAGCTCTTTTACCATCTATAACTTCTTTTGAAAGAACACTTACACGGTAGATAGTCTCATCATTTTCACTAACAACAACAGTATCATAAAGTTCTAAATCAACTGAGGAAACYAATGAACTTAYATCACTCTCTAAACTCATTCTTCATCCTTTTTTGCTATTTTTTTAAATAATTCTTCTATATTTTTTGACTTTTCTACCTGTTCATCAAACTCAAATGTAAACTTTGGACAACGATACCAACCCTGATCTTTAAGACAAAATGTTTCAACTATTGGTCTAGCATTTCGTAAAAGTTTTAAATAGTCTCGTTTCTCTTTTTCGCTAAATTCRCTTGGATTTATGTAAACTTTTGCATCACTTTTACCACGAGAACATTTAACTTCCAGAATCTCTAAATCATGAAGTCTTTTATCATTTAGCGAACCTAATGCTTGAGGAACAAGTTCACCCAGTATTGATTCTGTTCGCTTTAATTTTATTTGAGCTTCTGTCATCTATAAAGAAACTTTTTGTTCAACTTTTTTGAATGTTTCAAGAATATCGCCAGGTATAACATCTTCATAACCACTAATTACTACCCCACACTCATAACCGTTACCAATCTCATCAACATCATCTTTGAAACGTTTAAGAGAAGTAAGTTCACCTTCGTAATGAACAACACCATCACGAATAACACGAACCATTCCACCACGGATAAGTCTACCATCAACAACAACAGAACCAGCAACAACACCTTTAGGTATTTTAAACACTTCCCTAACTTCTGCTTGACCAGTATTTTCTTCAGTATATTTTGGTGCCATCATACCAGTTAACATACCAGTGATATCATCTATTAGTTGGTAGATGATTGAGTATGTCTTAATCTCAACACCCTTTTGTTTTGCAGATGCTTTTACTACACCGGTTGGACGAACATTAAATCCTAAAAGTACACAATTTTCAGAGTTATTAACAAGTTCAACATCACTTTCAGTAATTCCACCGACACTAGCACTAATAATATTCACTTTAACTTCATCATTTCTAAGCTCTGTAAGAGAAGAACGAATCGCTTCAAGTGTACCATGAACATCTGTCTTAAGTACAATTTTAAGAGATTTCAACTTGCCCTCAGCAATCATAGCTGTCATATCTTCTAATGAAGATTTTGTAGAGATTGAAAGCTCTTTATGTCTATCATATTCATGACGTTTTAAAGCAAACTCTTTTGCTTCTTTATCAGAATTCATAACCATCATAATTTCACCAGATGCTGGAACTTCATTTAGTCCTGCAATAACTGCCGTATGAGATGGTAAAAGTGATTTAATTTGCTTTTTATTCTCATCCATCATTGCCTTAACACGACCATAAGAAGCACCACAAACAACATAATCTCCAACTTTAAGTGTACCATTTTGAACAATTATTGTAGCTACTGGACCACGGCCTTTTTCTAAAGATGATTCAATTACAGCAGCTTTTGCTGGTGCATTTTTATTCGCTTTAAGTTCAAGGATATCAGCAGTTGTAAGAATATTTTCTAATAAATCATTAATACCCAGTCCAGTTTTTGCAGAAACAGGTACAAATTCTATATCTCCACCCCAATCAACTGGATTGATRCCATGCTCAGCCATTTGACCTTTAACCATATCTGGTTGAGCAGTCTCTTTATCCATTTTATTAAGAGCAACAATGATAGGAGCACCTGATTCTTTCGCTAGCTTAATAACTTCAAGAGTTTGAGGTTTAACACCATCATCAGCAGCTACAACTATAACTATAATGTCGGTAATTGCCGTACCTTTTTGACGCATATGAGAGAATGCAGCATGTCCAGGAGTATCTATAAAAGTAATAGCTCTACCATGTTGCTCAACTGTATAAGCACCAATATGCTGAGTAATTCCACCAGCTTCACTTTCAGTTACTTTTGCTTCACGAATAGCATCAAGAAGCGAAGTTTTACCATGATCAACATGACCCATAATTGTAATTACAGGGGCTCTTTCAGTTGCTTCTGAATCTGCTTCTATATCTTCTTCTGCATGAGTAAACTCATCTTTAGGATCGATAATAGTAACTTCAACATCAAACTCTTCTGAAAGAATCTCAATCTCATCATTTCCTAAGAAGTCATTTTTAGTCATCATCATACCAAGATCAAAAAGAACTTTAATTACATCAGAGATAGGACGCTTAAGTGCTTCAGCAAACTCATAAACACGGATATCTTCTGGTATTTCTACATGAGTTACAATCTCTTCTTCATGAGTTGCTTTTGCATACTTTTTACGCTTATCTTTACGAACTTTTCTACCACGAGGTGCTTGCTTTTTGTTAGCATTTCTACCTGCAGGTCTTGGTGCACGAGGTTTTCTAGGCTCTTCTACTGGAAGTGGAGCTCTCTCTGTAGAGTTTAAATCAAGCAGTGTAACTTGATCGTCCATATCCATTGAAACTTCACTCATAGATCCGCCAAAGATATCCATCTTTCTACCAGATTCTTTTCTTCTTGTAGCAGAAGTAGTGCTTTGCTTAGATTTTTTCTTCAGAGCAAGTTCTGCTAGAACTTCAGCACTTACTTTACCGTAAGAAGAAACAGAAGCTTGTTTTTGAGGAGCCGAATAAGTCTCTTCTACTCTTGGTCTTTTCTTTTTAACAATTTTAAGACCTGTTCTTTTAATCTGACGAGTAACTATAGGCAGTACTACTTTAAGAGAACTTTTTTTCTCTTTTTTTACTTCAACTACAGATTCTTCTTTTTTAGGAGTCYCTTCTAGCTTAGAATCTTTCTCTTTAAGAACTTCTTCTTTAGGAGCCTGTTTTACTTCTTCAGGAGATGCTTTCTCTTGAGACTTTTCTTCTACTTTAGGAGTATCACTTTCTGTTTTAGCAGGTGCTTTTTCAGCAGGTTTAGTTGGTGCTGAGACTACTTCACCATTCATGATAAAGTTTGCAATTTCTTCTGCTTGTTCCATACTAACTTTGCTCTGTGCAGCTTTTACTTCTATACCCATATTCTTA
>NVRL01000040.1 GCA_002732645.1 Sulfurimonas sp.
TAATAGGTAATATTTTCTTTACCGTTGGTGTACCAACCAAACCAAAAAAGGCAAAAACATTTTTATTAATAAGCTTTTTAATATTTTCAGTAGTTAGATCAGGCTCGTATTTATCATCATATACTATAAGATCAATCTTCACATCCCCAAGCAATTTATTTTGCCCAGCATATAAAAAATATGCATTAGCTCCGCTATATACAGCATCACCCATAGCATGCATAATTCCACTTCTTGGTATAGAAAGACCCAGTTTTAAGGAACTGCCATCAAGCTCATCATTTTCAAAATTAAGGACTATTAGAACAAAAGCAATGAATACAGCTACTATATATTTAAGCACTAAAATCCTTTTTAATTGATTATAGCATAAATCCTTTTTATCTGTAAAAGTAGCATAAAAATAGGTAAAATATATTTGACAATTTAAGGACAGTCTAAGTTTGTTGTAGCTAGAATTGGTAATATATTTTTTACCAAAAGGATTTAAGATGCAAGAATTTGTCTACTTTAGTGATAGAGGACTTGATTTTCCACTCCCCGAAAACATATTAGTAACCTCTGAATTATCAACTGCTTCAAACAATGACTTTATAGTATCAAACTCCAAAAATGTACATGGTGAAATAATTGCAGATGAAATTGACTTCTATATAAGCAACTCACAAGACACTATCGCAAACAAAATCAAAAATGTAGAAAAACTATATGAGATAAATGCCATTAGATTTGATATGGCACAAGATATTAAATATACTCAAAAAGTATCACAAGAAGTTTTACTTGTATCTACTAAAGAACAAAAAGAAGAATTTTTAAAATCTATGATTCCTGATGAGTTTAATCTTTTTCATGTAACACCTGAAGTAGTTAAGTCTATATCAGGACATATTKGTAATTTAACTGTAATAGTAAATGACAACTTTAAAGAYGCAACGCTTCATGTTTCTCAAATAGTATGGTACGACCAAGAAGAGATAGCTACTACACAAAGTGGTACTTTTGACCCCTTAGAGAGCTCACTTGATAATGTTCTTGCAACTCTACGCAATAATATTACTAATTATGAATATAAAAAGTTTATTGTGTATGATCAAAATATTTGTCAGTATCATGAAAGAAATGAAAAAACTTGTGGAAAGTGTGCAGTAGTCTGTCCTACTGTTGCTATTGAGAGAGATGATGACATAAAACATCTACTCTTTTCACAAATAGACTGTCACGGCTGTGGTGGCTGTATATCCGTGTGTCCTTCGGGCGCACTTGACTATGCTCCACTAAATAGAGAAAGCATCTATGATATATCAAGGCTCTTTAGCGGACATATCCCTTTAGTCATCCCTCAAAAGATGAATATCAAAGGTTTAAATGTAGAACTAAAAGAAAATGTTTTACCTTTTTCTATTGAAGGTGAAAAATTTCTGCATGAGGGAACACTACTTACTATCGCACAAGAGTCAGGTTCACAAATCATCTTTTACTCCGACTTCCTCTCAAAGGGAACAAAAGATGCCATTAGAATCTTAAATGACATCTATCAAAAGAGACACAACGTAGATGCAATTATTGTAGCAATGGATGAAAAAGAGCTAGTAGATGCTCTAAACAAAGTTAATTTAATAGAAGATTCAAGACATACTATCAATGAACTAAATACAAGAAAAAGAGAAGTTTTTGCAACAAGACTTAAAAATATTGTAGGTGAAGATGACTTAGGTGAGGTTCAAACAGGTGAACATATCCACTATGCAAAAGTAAATGTCAATGAAGCTAACTGTACTCTGTGTTTAGCTTGTGTAGGTGCTTGTAACGTAGACGCACTAGTGGCTAACATAGATGACAACTCTCTAAGAATAAACCCTAGCATCTGTACAGCATGTGGCTTCTGTGAAGTTGTATGTCCTGAGAAAGATTGTTTAACTATTGAAGAAGATGTAATCAAACTAAATCCTACTTGGTTTAAAGAGCAAGTGTTGGCTGTTGACACTCTATTTGCATGTGTTGAGTGTGGCAAAGAGTACGCTACAACAAAAGCCGTAGAAAAAATAGCTGCAATGATGTCACCTCTTTTCGCTCACGACCCTATCAAAGAAAGAACTTTGTACTGCTGTGAAGATTGTAAACCTAAAATCATGATGGCAAGTTATATGGAAAATAAAGATCTATACAAATCACCAGGAGAAATGTAATGAATGAAGAAAAAATGAACAAAGCGAGAGCTTTATATTATGCAATGTTTTCAAGATGTTTTGTTTTTACAACTGATAACAAAAGATACTTTGAACTGATTAGTTTCATAGATATATTAAAAGAAAATCCTTTAGATAAGGCTTCTGCTAAAGCATTTGATGAGATAAGAGCCGTTGTTAAGTCTGACTCTAATATTGTGTTTATGAAAGAGTTTGATGCCATTTTTCACTCTCCGGAGACTCAAACTCTCAGGACCACTGCTTCATACTATGATGAAGATATAGAAAGTGGAAAGAAAAGAATTGAGATGCAAAACTTCCTAGCTAAAACAAAAATCAGAAGAGATGAAAAAACTTATTCTGACTATGAAGATCATATAGGTTTTATCTTTTCAGTAATGAGCGAATTATGTGAACTAATTGCCAATGGTGAAGAACAATATAGAAATACGGCTCATTGTATTTTTGAGCAAATCTTAAATGATTTTGTAGACAAGTTTTCTAAAGAACTTTATGAACATGAGAGTTCAGATATTTTTAAAAATGTAGTTGTCTTACTTAAGTCATTTATTGAATTTGAAAGAATTTATTTAGACGTACAGACTCCTGTATATGACCAAATAAAAGTTGAGTCTAAACCAAAAGCAGAAGAACTCTCAGCATCAGAAATTGCAAGAAGAGAAAAGAACAGACTACTAAGACAACAGGGACCAAAAAAAGATGAAAATGGTGCTTGTGAAATCAACATAGCTTATGATGTAGAGGATGACATTTAGTCATCTTCTTCATGAGATTGAGGCAAGATAAATTAGTTTATTTTCCCTCAGTCTCATAATTTTTTATGGGGCTAATCACAAATAAAAGGAGACAACAATGCAAGAGAGTAGAAGAAACTTCTTCAAAAGAAGTGCATTAGTTGTTGGAGCTGCTGCTGTCAGTGCCACGGCGTTAGCTGCTAATAAGGAAGAGGCTATAGAAGCTGATTCAAACGGAGTTGTTGTAGGGACATCTACTAAGAAAGAGATTCTTTACAAAAAAAGTCAAGCTTGGGAAGAGTTTTATAAACAAGCTTTATAGTAAATAAGGAGAGAGTATGTTAGTTGACACGTATGAAACACTAAAAGCTCAAATCGGCAGAAGGTCATTTATGAAAATGGCTGCTGTTGCTACTGCTGCCAGTGTTACTACTGCATTTGCTAATGATGGTGTAACTAGAGCTGCTACACAAGAGGAAATTAAAAATCCTTTTCCAGGCTCTGTTAAAGTTAAAACTATCTGTACTGCATGTTCAGTTGGATGCGGTATTATCGCAGAAGTACAAAATGGCGTTTGGGTAAGACAAGAAGTTGCACAGGATCATCCTATTTCTTTAGGTGGACACTGCTGTAAAGGTGCTGATATGATTGATATGGTTAGGTCTGAGGTTAGACTTAAGCATCCAATGGTAAAAGAAGGCGGAAAATGGAAAAGATTATCTTGGGACGATGCTTTAGATAGAATCGCTAACAAGTTAAAAACTGCTCATGAAAAAGTTGGGGCAGATTCAGCAATGTTTCTTGGTTCAGCAAAAATGAGTACAGAGCAAGCTTACTATTTTAGAAAGTTTGCAGCAATGTATGGAACAAACAATATAGATCATCAAGCTAGAATTTGACATAGTGCAACAGTCGCCGGTGTGGCGAATACATGGGGTTAYGGYGCTATGACMAAYTCACTTGGAGATATCCAAAATGCTAAAGCAATTATCATTTTTGGAGCGAATCCTGCGGTTAATCACCCAGTTGGATTTCAACATTTCCTAAAAGCTAAAGAGAGAAACAACGCAAAAATTATCGTTGTCGATCCTGTATTTACTAAAACTGCTGCTAAAGCAGATCACTACTGTAGTATAAGACCTGGTACAGATATTCCGTTTATGTATGGAATGTTGCATCTAATCTTTAAGAACGGCTGGCATGATGAAAAATTCATTAGTGACAGAGTTTACGGTATGAGTGATGTTATGGAAGAAGCTAAGAAGTGGAATCCTAAAAAAGTTGAAGATGTAACAGGTGTTCCTGCTGATCAACTTATTCAGAYTACAAGACTCTATGCACAATCTACTCCTGGTACTTTAATCTGGGCTATGGGTTTAACTCAACATACAGTTGGAAGTTCTAATACTAGACTTGCTCCAATCCTACAACTTGCTCTTGGAAACATGGGTGTAGAAGGTGGTGGAACAAATATTCTTAGAGGTCACGATAATGTTCAAGGTGCTACAGATATGTGTTGTTTATCACATACATTGCCTGGATACTATGGTTTAAGTGACGGTTCATGGAAATACTTTGCTAAGTCGTGGGGTGTTGATTATGAGTGGTTAAAAGGAAGATTCGCAGCTCCAGAGTGGATGAATAAAAAAGGCTTTACACTATCTCGTTGGTGGGCAGGTGTACTAGATGGTAAAAACGGTAATGATAAAATTCATAACGGTGGAACTAATCTAAAAAATCTTTTTGTWATGGGTAATGGAATAACTTCTATTGCACARCARGCTAARGTWAAAGARGGWYTAGAYAACTTRGAAATGATAGTTCTTTGTGATCCTTTTGTTAATGAAGCAGCAATTTTAACTGATAAGCAAGATGATGTATATATTTTACCTGCTGCTACTCAGTTTGAGTGTTCAGGTTCTGTAACTGCAACAAACAGATCTGCTCAGTGGAGATCAAAAGTTGTTGAGCCGATGTATGAGTCAAAAACTGACCACGACATCATGTTTGAATTGGCAAAAAGACTTGGATTTTATGATGAGTTTACTGCTGGTATGAARGTAAAAGARAATAAAAAAGACTTTACKTGGCCAGAAGATGCTACTGATGAAATAGCAAGAATCATTAAAACTATCGGTTTAACTGGTTGGACTGCTGAGAGACTTAAGAAACATACCAAAAACTGGCATATGTTTGACCAAATTTCTGGTCGCGGATATGGTGAGATGAAGGGTGAATATTATGGTCTTCCTTGGCCTGTATGGACAGAGAAGCACGGTGGTAGCCCAGTACTATACAACATTAACAGAAGTGTTGCTGATGGTGGTATGGGATTTAGAAATAGATTCGGTCTAGAACATGATGGTCAAGATTTACTTGCAGGTGTAGGAAGTGCTCCGAAAGACTCTGCTAGTAAAGATGGTTATCCTGAGATTACTGCTAAAAATATTGAAAAAGTTCTTGGCATCAAGCTAACTGCTGATGAGAAAAAAAGAATTGGTAAAAACTGGAAAGTTGATACTTCTAATATTATTGCAGAGAAATGTATGGAACAAGGAATGGCTCCTTATGGAAATGCTAAGGCGAGAGCTAAAGTATGGACTTTCCCTGATCAAATTCCAATGCACAGAGAGCCTTTACACTCTCCAAGACAAGATTTAGTGAAGGAATATCCTACTTATGAGGATAAAGGTAATCACTATAGAGTTGATACTCAATATGCTTCTAAACAAAATGAGCAAGATTGGTCGAAAGATTTCCCTATCAACCTTGTAACAGGAAGACTTGTAAATATGAATGGTGCAGGTATGGAAAATAGAGCAAGTAAATATTTAGCTGCCCTATCACCAGAAATGTTCTGTAATATTAACCCTGATTTAGCCGGTAGGTATGGTATTAGAGATGGATCTATGATGTGGATTCATTCMCCWSAAGGTACAAAGATWAAAGTWAAAGCWAAGTAYNNTCATGYTSTGWKNCNGAAGATAGWRTWTKKATRCCAWTYCAYTTTGCTGGWSWWWTKSAAGGTGAAGAYTTRTCTCAYAAGTATCCARAAGGAACTRMACCWTATGCKGTWGGWGARAGTGCWAATACWGTWACAAATTACGGYTATGACATWRTSACTCAGATTCCTGAAACTAAAGGCGGTTTATGCCGCATAGAATTTGCGTAAGGAGTTGGTTATGAGTGAAAATGCAAGATTAAAATTTTATTGTGATGAGCACAGATGTATCTCTTGTGATGGTTGTTCGGTAGCATGTGCGGAAGCACATGAACTGCCGGCTGGCATCAACAGAAGAAAAGTAATTACCATGAATGAAGGTATTGCTGGTTTAGAATACTCTTTATCTATTGCTTGTATGCACTGTACAGATGCTCCTTGTGAGCAAGTTTGTCCTACTGATTGTTTCTATATCAGAGAGGACGGTATCGTTTTACACGACAAAGAAAAATGTATCGGTTGTGCTTATTGTCTATATGCATGTCCTTTTGGTGCCCCTCAGTTCCCTTCAGACGGTGCTTTTGGAGCAAAAGSTGTGATGGACAAGTGTACTAYGTGTGCCGGTGGACCTGAAGAGACTAATTCTCATAAAGAGAGAGAGCTTTACGGGCAAAATAGAATTGCAGAAGGTAAAGTACCAGTGTGTGCTGCTATGTGTTCTACTAAAGCATTACTTGTTGGTGATTCACAAGAAATCTCTTCTATCTATAGAGAGAGAGTATTGTCAGTTGGCCATGGTGTTAAAACACAACCTTATGGATGGTCAACAGCATATGGTTCTAAGATATAGGACATTATTATGAAAAGTAAATATATATTAATCGCCCTTATCGCACTATCTTCACTAGCCTTTGGTGCTAGTGAAAGTGTTGTATGGAGTGATAACCTAGTTGATAATATCCTTGGTTACGATAAAAAAGGTTCATTACATTTAGGACAATATTTTACTATTTTACAAAGTACATATTTTAAACCACTATTTTTAGGTGTTTTATTTGGAGTACCGGCAGTGTTTCTTTTACACTATATGGTAATTGGTCCAATGATTTTCTCTCATGATAGAAAGAAGATTTATGTATTTACTTTGTTTCACAGAGTTGTTCATGCTATAGCAGCTATCTCTTTTATCTTGATTATTCCAACTGGTCTAATTATGATGTTTGGTAGTACGTTTGGCGGTGGAGAATTTGTAATAGTATGTAAAGAGATTCATGCAATCTCAACACTTCTTTTTATAGTAAGTATTGTACCTATGTTTTTTATGTGGCTTAGATGGATGTTCCTTCATTGGGATGACATTAAATGGTTAATGATTGTAGGTGGTTATTTAAATAAAGATAAGAAACCAGTTCCTGCAGGTAGGTTTAATGCTGGGCAAAAAACTTGGTATTGGTTGGCTACTCTTGGTGGATTTATAATGATAGGCAGTGGTGCAGCTATGTATTTTCAAGACTTTAGACTTGATATACTAGATACATACCAGATCTCTCAAATCGATTTTTTAAGAGCGAGTGCTATTGTTCATAATGCATTGGGATTGGCTGTCGTGGCTCTTTTCTTTGTTCATATTTACATGGCAGTATTTGCGATTAAAGGTGCTATACATAGTATGATAGATGGTCACAAAGAAGAAGAGGAAGTCGAAATTCTTCATAGTTCTTATTATAGAGAGCTAAAAGAAAAAGGCGAAGTCTAATAAGTTAAGTAGTTCATTCCTCCATTTTGGTGGAATGTTCTTTTATAAGTAATATTAATATGCTAATTTTGCATATTAATATATTAAATTATGTTAGTACTTATACTAATGAGTTAAAATWTGCAAAACCAGCATAGTTAAAGAGGTGCAAAATGCCAAATAGTAAGTATTTAAAAACGATCATTATTGACAGAGTAAATGGTGATGAAATCACGGAAGTAGAAGATGTAACTATTGAAGAAGCAAGACTAAATGTTTATCTCAATGGTGAAAAGATTATATCTATGATGTGTATACCCAAAGATCAGAAGGCTCATGCCATTGGCTTTTTAATGAGCGAAAATGTAATCACTGACATAAGTGATATTGAGTCTATTGAAGTAAGTGAAGATGGTTTAAGAGTTGATATCAAAGCAGCAGTTGATACAGACTCACTACAAAACCTATATAAAGAAAAAACACTAGTAAGTGGTTGTGGTGGAGGAATTACTGGCAATGTTGCCGGAAGCCTAGAGATTCCATTTAACCAAACTAATTTTGTGATTAGCCCTAAAACTATCAGTGATGAAGTTAAAAAATTCTACGCTGATAGTGAATTATACAAACTGACAGGTTGCGTACATAAAGCAATGCTGTATTTAGAAGATAAAAGCACTGTTACAGCTGAAGATATCGGTAGACATAATGCAATAGATAAAGTTGTAGGTAAGTGTAAGATAGATAGTTTAGACACTACCAAAGCAGTTTTATTTGTTAGTGGAAGACTCAGTTCTGAGATGGTTGTTAAAGCAGTTATGCATAGAATCCCTATAGTGGTATCTAGAACTGCTCCGACATACCTTGGAGTACAAACAGCCAATAAACACGGCATAACTCTAATAGGCTTTGCAAGAGGTAGAAAAATGAACATATACACTCATAGTGGAAGAGTTCATGGATAACAGAGCCCAAATTTTAAAGCGATATCTAAATGATGATGGGAAAATCAACTGTTTAGATGCTTTTAAATTGGCTAGAGAGTTAAATATAGAACCTAAAGAAATAGCTGAGATTACCAAAAAGTACAGTATCAAAATCGATAACTGTGAACTTGGTGTTTTTGGAAACAAAGATTTTGGCGAAAAAAGAGATGATATATATGAAAAGTTGTCTTTAAAAGCAAATGATAAAAAACAAGTAGAGTGCAGCATATCATGGGAAATAGCAAAAGATTTTTCTTTGAACAAAGTTGGTTCAACTACTAAAAAAAGCGACATCGAAGTTATATATTGTCAACTTGGATGTTTTAGAACAAGGATTCATCATGGTAGTAAAAGTTAAGACTTGGATAGAAGATGACAGTGAGCATCTGATCTTTGGCGGTGGTAAAACTCAAATCTTAGAACTTATAGATGAAACGGGTTCTATCTCAGAAGCTTCTAAAAGAGTTGGTATGAACTATAAAAAAGCTTGGACACATATAAAGATACTTCAAGAGTATATTGAAGATGATTTAGTAGTAGTAAAAAAAGGAAGAGATTCCGGGGGAACGGTACTAACTCCCAAAGCAAAAGAGCTTATAGCAAAATATAAACTCTTAGAAAAAGAAGTAAGAGATTTTTCAACTAAGAAGTTTGAAGAGATTTTTATGGCAAATGGAGAGATTATTCACTGCACAAAGGAGAATCAAGATGCATAAACTTAACTATTTGAATTATCCTGAGGCAAATGACTTGTCTCTCTCAAAAGTATTAAGTATTGAGCCTTTAAACTCTAATGTAGAGTTTGAAAGTTTGAGTAAAAATTTAACATCTAAATTTAACTTTTTAAACTTACATAGTTTCTCTTTTTCAAAAGATGGTTTTTTAGGTTTGATGCTTGAATTAAAAGTAGATATTGCAGTGAGTCTTGGTGAGAGTGAGGCAGTAGTTCAAGCAGCTAAACTTTATGAATCATTAGGTTTCAGTGTAACCTATATAGGTCTTATGCCTGATGGAACTATAGACTATAAAGCGATTAAATCTCTAAAGCTAAAGTATCTATTTATATCACCTTACATCATTGATACTTTTGTAATAGTTGATTTGAAAAAGGTTAAAAAACTCTTTTGTGGAACYCTTATATCAAATATATCAGCGACCTTGGATGCAACAAATTGTGATGCAGTTTATTTTGATGTTTACAAACTCAGTGGTTATTTTAYGCATTCTGTACTGCTTCATAATGAACTCTTAAARGAGCAAAATTTAGCGAGCATCGATACAGTAGGCTTAAAACTAATATCGGATGCTGTAAATAAAGAAAAAGAGAGTATCTCTTGTAAGAATGAGTTTATAAAAATTTTAATGGAGACGTTAAAAGATGACCTTATCTTCTTCGTAGATGCAGACTCAACTCTTAACAATGTTGTACATTTTGGACTCAAAGGGATAAAAGCAAGAGAAGTAATCAGGAACTTAAGTCTAGAAAATATTTTTGTAACAAATGGAGAAGGATGWTCTTTGGGCCTTTCACGCCCCTCTAGAATAATTCAAACCATGGGTTACACAGAGTTGCAAAGCAGACAAGCCTTGTCTTTGTCTTTTTGTAAAAATTTAAGCAGTGATGAGATTCTCTATGTAGTATCAAAAATAGGGAAATCATACAGACAGATAAAGGCTTTACATGAATAAGTATTTAGATTTCAAAGATGCAGTATCTTTATCACTTAATATTGCGGATGTTACAAGTTTTACAGAGATTGTTCATATAGGAGACTCTATTGGAAGAGTTTTAGCACAAGATATTTTTTGTCTTAAGAACCTGCCCTCTTTTAACAACTCTGCTATGGATGGCTTTGCTATCAAAGCTTCAGATGCTGGTAAAAGATTAAAGGTTGTAAAGACTATTTTAGCGGGTGAAAACTCTGATGAGTGTTTGGGAGATTACGAGTGTTATAAGATAATGACAGGAGCTAAGGTTCCTCTAGATGCAGATACTATTATCCCAATAGAAGATGTTTTAGACTATGTAAATGATGAAGTAAGCATTAAAGAAGACGTAAAAAAGAATTCTTGTTTAAGATTTAAAGGTGAAGAAAAAGCCTTAGAAGATATTTTGTTTAGCAAAGGTGAAGTAGTCACATCTGCAATGGTTGCAATACTCGCTTCTCAGGGTGTAACTATGTTATCACTTTATAAGAAGCTAAACATTGCTGTTGTATCTACTGGAAATGAGTTAAAAGAGCCATGGGAGAGTGCAAGTGAAGATGAAATTTATAACTGCAACTCTTATGCACTCATTTCACTCTTAAAAGAAAAAGGATTTGACGCGACATATACTGGTGTAATACCGGATTCTTTAGAGAGCTCAATAGCGTACGTTGGTGAACTAAAAAGTTATGACTTAATCATTACAACGGGCGGTATCTCTATGGGAGATGCTGACTTTATGGCAGAAGCATTTCAAAGTAATGGTTTAGAGATTGCCTTTCATGGTGTAAATATAAAACCGGGTCGCCCTATTATGATGGGTAAAATGGAAAACACTTTTGTTATGTGTCTACCTGGAAATCCTCTGACTGCAATGGTAAACATGCATCTATTTGCACTTCCGGTTCTACATAAGATGCAAGGTTCTTTAACTATCTTTCATGATATAGACATTGCCAAAAACATCCAAAACTTTAAAACAAAATCAGGTCGTGTAAATGTTGTACTTGGCTTTTATAAAAATGGAGAGTTTAGAGTAACGAGAGATAATAAATATGGCTCAGGAATGATAACGGTCTTACACGATAGCAATTGTATTCTTGTAACAGATGAAGAAACGGCTTTAATAAGAGAGCAAGAGAGTGTAAAGRTAATTAAATTTAATTGTCTTTATACAAAAGATCAAGTTGATCTATTTAACTAAAAGAGAAATAAGATGAATAAAAAAATATTAATAAGTTTAGGATTAWGTCTTTTACTAGCATCTAGCGTGTTAGCAAAAGAGAAAATAGCTGTATTTCATGCTGGTAGTTTAGCGGTTCCATTTGCAGATATAGAAAAAGCATTTGAGGCGAAATACCCTCAGTATGATGTACAAAGAGAAGCTAGTGGAAGTAGAGCTGCTGCTAGAAAAATTTCAGAGATAGGCAAAGCTGCTGATGTAATGGCTAGTGCTGATTATAATGTTATAAACAACTTGCTTATTCCAAATCATGCAAAATTTAATGCGCAATTTGCAACTAATGAGATGGCAATAGCCTATACCTCAAAAGCAAAGTATGCAGACGAGATAAATGCACAAAACTGGCCTGAAATATTTTTAAGAGATGGCGTTAAAGTAGGACATTCAAACCCAAATATGGACCCGTGTGGATATAGATCGATGTTAGTAACAAAACTTGCAGAAGAGTACTATAAAACTCCGGGATTTTTTAAAAAACTATTTGGATACGGTGACTCTYATAAAGTAGGTGAAGAAGATAGAAATAAAGTAATAGTTAGACCAAAAGAGACTGATTTACTTGGGCTTATTGAGGCTAATGCTTATGATTATTTATACATATATAAATCAGTTGCTGAGCAACATGGACTCAACTATATAACTTTACCAAAACAGGTGTCTCTAAAAGATAATGAGTTTAAAGAGTTCTATAAAACGGCATCATTTGACATAACTGGGAAAAAACCCGGTTTATTCATCACTAAAAAAGGTGGAGCTATGGTTTATGGCATCACTATTGCACAAAATAAAAAGTCACCTGCAAACAAAGAAGGTGCAATAAGATTTATAAACTTTGTACTTTCAGATGCAGGTCAAGCGATCATGATAAAAAATGGTCAGGGAGTTATTTCTCCGGCAATTATTTCTGGAGATGCTTCCATAATAGGAAAATAAAATGGATTACTTAAAAGTACACAACTTATCAAGTGATATAGGTGATTTTTCACTTCACAACATAAATCTAGATATACAAAAAAATGAGTATTTTGTTCTTCTTGGTCAAAGTGGAAGTGGAAAGACTATGTTACTCGAAACTATTGCCGGATTAAATCCATGTAGTGGAAATATAATTTACAAAGGTGATGATATTTCTCTAAAACCTACTGAGAAGAGAGATATTGGTTTTGTGTACCAAGACTTTGCACTATTTCCAAATCTAAATGTAGAAGAAAATATTAGGTTTTCTAGCAAATATAAAATTATAGAAGATGCAGATGAACTGTTTAAAGATATCGTAGACTTTTTAAAGCTGGAAAATTTACTTGAGCGTGATACTAAGGACTTAAGTGGTGGAGAGAAACAACGTGTAGCAATAGCTAGAGCTATTTTTTCAAGACCTAAGATACTACTTTTAGATGAGCCTTTAAGTGCAATTGATCCAACATTTAGAAATGCAATTATGAAGAGYTTAAAAGATATTCATAGGAGATATGACGTTATCACTATTCATGTTACTCATAACTTTAGAGAAGCATCTTACCTAGCTGATAAAATCGCAATTATTATGGATGGTGAGATAAAGCAGGTAGGAGCAGCAAAAGATGTTTTAAACCATCCTGCAAATATAGAAGTAGCAAAGTTCTTAGGTTTTAAAAATATTTTTCCAGCAGCAATGCTTGGATATGAATCTTCTACAAAAGTCTACTCTGTAGATCCAAATGTTATCAGAGTAGCAAAAAATGGAGGTCTTCAAACTGATTATATTTTTGAGGGAGTAATTGACGAGTGTATGGGCATAGTAGATCACTACAAACTTTTTGTAAAAGTTAAACAACATCAATTTTTCATAAAAATCTTAAAAAGGGACTATGAGGGATGTTATGCAGATAGAACAAAGATAATCCAAATAGGGTTTGATAAAAAAGACATCAGTTTTATATAAATAAAAATAATTCAAGGGAAAGAATATGAATAAAAAATTAACTAAAMTCAGCCTCTTAGCGAGTGCTTTATTAATATCAACTAGTATATATGCAGATGATAAAGTATCAAAACATACACTAAAATCAAACTATCAAGTACTGTACAATGAAAAACCAGCAACTGTTGAGAGCTTTACAGATATGTTTGCAGAGGGGAAGTTTTATGGACGTTTACGTTCTAATAATTTTTACTTTGGTTGGGAAAAAGAAAAAGTTGGTAAAAGAAAGGCACATGTATCAAGCGGTCTGGGAGGTTCATTAATTTATAAAAGTGCTACTCTAAATAACTTTGATTTTTCAGCAGGACTTTACTATTCTCAGGGATTTTTTGATGATAGTAGTATTCCTGTTGCTAGATTAAAAGCCGGTGCAGATGTTATAAGTAGATATAATTACTCTAATACTGGGAGTAAATCTATGGGTGTTCTAGGACAAGCTTTTGTTCGCTACCAAGGTATTGCTAAAACAGAGTTACTTGTAGGTCGCCAACTAGTTGAGACGTTTTACACAAAGTCAAATGATACAAAGATGATTCCAAACACATTTGATGGTGTGGTAATAGCTACGAAAGCCGTTTCAAAAACAGCTATCAAAATAGCTTATCTCACAGAGCAGAAACTACGTAATCATACTGACGCACACTCTACTCTTATGTATGATGATTCAGATGCAGCTAACTTTTCTAAATATAATGCAAATGACGACTCAGCTATGCATAAAGGTCTTTCATACACTAATCTAAAAGCGGCAGGAGTAAGTACAGATGCACCGTTAATCGTAGGTGATGTACACAATAAGTCTATAAAAAACTTAAAACTAGATGCATCTTTTTACGCGGTACCTGAACTTGTATCTCAAATCATGGCAGAAGCTAACTACAAAATAGATATGAATGGATTTTCTCTATCACCTGGTGTTCGTTACATCAAACAGTTTGACAATGGTGCGGGTGAAATAGGCGGTGCAAACTACAGTGGAAGTTTGGCTGGAGTAAGTGGAAAAAGTGGTGGTTATAATAATGCCGACTCTCTAGAATCACAGATGATAGCAGCACGTTTAGTAGCTAAGTATAGTAATTATAAACTAAATCTGGGTTATTCTCAAATATTTGATGAAGCTGACTTAATCACTCCATGGCGTGGATTCCCAACATCTGGATATACTCGTTCAATGGCTCGTTACAACTGGAGAGCAAACACTAAAAGTTACCGTATTGAGCTAGTACGTAATGGAAATAAAACAAATGTATATAAAGATGTATTTATACAGATGTCTATCCTTCATACAGATGCAGATGAGGATAAAGGCTATTTTGATGAAAACTATTACTACGTAGGTTTTGTACAAAATGTTCCTGCTTTAGCTGACCTACAATGGCGTCTTAGACTTGGATACAACGATACAGAACAAGAAGATTCAGATAATTTAGATGCACGTTTTGAACTTRAYWAMTWRTTTTAATATTAAGAGCACAAAAGAGTAAGAGGGCAATACAATGAAAGCGATAAACAAAAGCAATATATTCAACATAACATTAATAGTCTTAGCACTTATTATAGTCTTTTTTCTTAGTGTGCCTATAATAAAAATATTTATTGGTGTGGGAAGTGAAAAGCTACTTGAGACTATAAAAGATGGTGAAGCAATTGATTCTATAATCCTTACTATGAAGGTATCTGCATGGGCAATGGTTTTTGTACTCTTTACAGGTCTACCTCTTGCTTATGTTATAGCTAGATATGATTTTTATGGAAAAAGCATAGTTGAATCACTCATAGACATTCCAGTAATGATACCTCACACTGCTGCCGGTATCGCTCTTCTTACAACTTTTGGAGATAGTTCTATAGGTGAATTTTTTAAATTTTTCGGCATAGAGTTTATAGGTACAGAATACGGAATCATGATAGCTATGATGTTTCTCTCAGCTCCATTTTTAATAAACAGTGCAAAAGATGGTTTTAGAAAAGTAGATGTGAGACTTGAAAAAACGGCAAGAACATTAGGGGCTTCTCCTATAAATGTATTTTTTAGGATAACTATTCCAAATGCAAAAAAAGACATAATAAACGGTGCTTTAATGATGTGGAGTAGGGGTTTAGGAGAATTTGGAGCAGTAATAATTTTAGTTTACCACCCAATGACAACACCAGTTCTAATCTTCGATAGATTTAATTCCTATGGTTTAAGTTTTTCAGCCCCAGTAGCTGCTGTAATAGTAGGATTTTCATTAGTAATATTCATAATAGTAAGATTTATAACCTCAAGAATAAAATAATCTAAAAAACAAGCACAAATTTGTGCTTTGATTAATACATAAAGGAGAACTTAACCTAA
>NVRL01000041.1 GCA_002732645.1 Sulfurimonas sp.
GCGACTGTAATAGCTAAGAAGATAGGGTGGCCAGTTGTTGTAAAACCTGCAGATGCAGATCGTGGAGAAGGTGTAACTGTYGGAGTTACAAACGATAAAGAGTTAAAAATTGCATTTGAGAAAGCAAAACGATTTTCAAGATCTAAAAGAATTATTGTAGAAAGAGAAGTTAAAGGAGTGGCACACCGGATTTTTATAGTAAAAGGGGAGCTTATATATGCAGTAAAACGCTTACCTATTTCTGTAGAAGGTGATGGAGTAAAAGAGGTCTCAGAGCTCATTAAAGATGCAAATGAGATTATAAGAAGTAAGCCCCCATGGTTACGCAAAAAAATATTTCCTGATGACAAAGAAGCAGTTGAAGTTATGAAAAGGTCGAATTACTCATTAGCATCTATCCCTGAAAAAGAAGAACTTGTTCCTCTGAGAGTTATTGAGTCTACAGCATCCGGCGGTACACCTCAAAATGTTACAGATATGATTCATCCAGATAATATTGATATAGCATTAAGAGCGGTTAAACTCTTTGGACTTGAAGTGTCAGGCGTAGATATAATCAGTGAAGATATTACCGCGCCATGGCATGTAAATGGAGCCATAATAAATGAAGTCAATTTTGCACCGGCATTTGGTGTAAGTGAGATATCTAAAAATTATATTCCTACTTATCTTAATCTTATTTTAGATAATGATGGTCGTATACCGATAAGTGTTGTTGTTGGTGGTCACAAAGCTATGGATATCGCTTTACAAGAGCAAACTATGTTGATGCAAAAAGGAATTTCTTGTTTTTTAAGCAGTCATAATGTAACAATAAACGCTCTTAGAAAAGGAGTGATACTTCCATTTAAAAGCTTATATAAAAGATGCAGAGCACTTTTAATGAACTCTCAAGTAGAAGCGATTATTTTAGTAGTCCAAACAGATGAGTTTTTATATAGCGATCTTCCTTGTAGTCATATTAATAAAGTGACAAATATAGATGCAGAGCTTATATCATCAAAAAATTTAAAAAATAAAGTATCCAAAGATAGAGCTGATGCTCTAATAAAGCTAATAAATGGGGAATAGATGCATTCACAAGAGATAAAACAGCTTTTAAGATTACAAGATGAGCCTTGTATATCTGTTAGTGATATAGAAGCTCATGATATACTCATGGCAAACTCAACAGAATTTATGGATGAGTTAAAGAAGTCTTATATTGATTGGGGAGATGGAAAAAAGTGGGTAAAAGTTCCTAAAAAAAAGATTATTTATACACCAAACCTTAAAGGTGATTTTCGTGTTATGCCTTGTATTACGGACTTCAGTGGTGGTATAAAAGCCGTTAAAGTTATAGGAACAAATGAAGAGAACAAGAGTATAAAAGACAAAATAAGTGTTGGTAAAATGCTTCTTATAGATTGGTATGATAATTATGTATATGCTACAATAGACGCCTGTGTACTCTCTTCTTTTAGAACTGCTGCTATAAGCCTTTTATCATATTCGCTTGTATATGAAAAAAATGATTCTATTGGACTACTTGGACTTGGAAGAATAGGTTTTTATACTGCAATTATCTTGCATAGATGGTTGGGTATAAAGCAGATTAATTGTTATGATTCAAACTCAATAATAAGTAAGAAGTTTGAAAAGTTATTATCATTTTATGCTCCAGAACTTAGTATAAATATATTAGACTCTGAAAATACAATTGCAAAATCTACAGCACTTTTTTTAGCAACGGACTCTGAGACCTCTATCCTAAACTCAGAGAATAGTTCGCATCTGAAGTTTGTAAGTAGTGTAGGTGCAGATGCTAATAATCTCTCAGAACTAGATGAGACTATGATTGATAATTTTGAGATTATTACGGATTCTATTCAATCTATACTTCTTGGTGATATGCATAAATGGTGTGAAAATGGGTTGTTGTCAGAAGAAAATGTAACTGAGCTAAAAGACATCATAAACTTAAATGTAAGCATAGAAAAAAGTATTCTATTTATATCAACTGGAATAGCTGTTCAAGATGCGCTTATTGGTCAGTTTATAGTGAATAAATTATGAATTTAGATATTATTGACTGTAGTAGTTTCCATAGAGAGTTTTATGTCTTAATAAATAGTATGAAAGCAAATCCTTATAGAGAGTCTATTAGCTTTTTAAAACAAGCTAAAAGTGCTTCTAATAAGCTACCTATATTTGTCAAACAAAATCTAAAGAATTCTAGTGCTACCCTATTAAAGTCTTGTCCTCAAGAACCAAATATCCAAGAGATACTTACACCGCAGGAAACATCAAATAAAAAAAGCTTCATCAGTGAGAGTTGTTTGGCGATTATAAGTGCACAACTTGGAGATGTGTTTGCATATATACAAGTTGATGATGGTGAACTATTCCATAATATTACTCCAAAACCAGGTATGGAAAATGAGCAGTCATATGCAGGTTCATTAGTAGAGTTGGAATTTCATACTGAACAACATTTTCATCCTCACTCTCCGGATTATCTTTTACTTTATTGTCTTCGTTCAGTACCTGATGCAAATACATTCTTTGTTGATGTGGAGGAAGTACTTAAAGAGCTTGATAAAAAATATATTGAGAGACTCTTTAAGCCTATTTATAAAACAGGTATTGATCATGTATTTGGTAATATGACAACAGAACGTGGGAATGGACCAATAAAACCTGTCCTATACGGAGATCATAACAGACCTTACTTTAGGTATGACCAAGATCTGATGGTAGGAGTTACAGAAGAAGCGAAAGAAGCTCTTGATGAACTAGAAATAGTCTTAAACAGAGTAAAACAAAGTATATGCTTAGAGCCTGGAGAACTTTTAGTTCTAGACAATAGACGAGTAGTACATGGTCGCAGTCTATTTAAACCAAAGTTTGATGGAAAAGATCGATGGTTACAACGTGCAAAAGTAAAATGTGACTTAGGTTTAGTTGGTTCAGATTGTGATTTAGATACTCATATTATAGAAACTAAATTTGATATTTAGTTGATTTTTTCCTGTTAGAACATAAATTCCATGACAAATTGTCATTTTTTTTACATTTATTGATTTTATACTTTAAAATATAAAAAATTAAGATGTAAGGAATATACTATGTTAGAAATGGCGACAGTTTTAGTAGTAACAGGAATATTAATAATAATAGCGTATGAGTTCTCGCATGCTATGCAAAAAAGAGAGTGGGGAGAAAACTCTAAAAGTATCTTTTAGAGTTTATCCTATAAGTAAATTAACTACCATACAGCCTATAGTAAGCACTCATTCTTTGAGAGACTCTTTTTAAATAGTGCTTTGGCTCTTCGTATCTTAAATCCCTTAAAAGCTTATTGTAAACCTCTTTAGGCGACTTTGTATTTATCAGCGGTGCTGCTCTTTTCATATTATGACTTCTCGTAAAAGCCCATGCTATGTTTCCGGCACCTGTATTGTAAGCAGCTATTGTACAAAATAGTCTAGTGTCTGGATTTTTTATATCTTTTAAATACTTGTAGTAAAGTATATGTAAGTATGCAGTACCCATTTTGATATTGTTTGAACTGTTGTAGAGGTAACTTCCAGATACCAGTCTTTTCTTTTTATAAAGATACTTATATGTATCTATACCTGCAGTTCTAGGTACGATTTGCATAAGCCCATAGGCTGGAATATGAGATCTAGCTCTTGGATTGAAACTACTCTCAGTATGCATAACAGCAAAAACTAATGCCATTGGAAGTCTTTGTAGTTTTGCATTCTTTTTCACTTCTTCATAGTAAATCTTTGATCTCTTAATCATAGTGTCTTTAGGAAGAGCTACATTTAGTGAATATATTTTTGCATGTTTTACTTTTTTTGACTTTTTATATTTTATATTCTCGTACTTAACATACTTTTCTACATAGGCTTTTACAATCGCTTGTGTAGGTGTTTTTTTAAATACTATTGTAGACAAAATTGGTTCAGCTTTAACCTTTCCATCAATAACGCCAAAAGGCTTTTTTATCTTTGATAGTTTTTTTTCTAAAGGGTCTGTTTCTTGAACTGTTTTTGTATCTACAGTTACTACCTTTGCTAAAGCCATTTGAAGTTTTTGTTTTGCTTCTTCTGGAGACGCGGCAATAGTCTCTATAGTTATTGTCTCTTTAGAAAAATCTACGTCAGTTCTTGTCTGTTTGTCCTCTGTATAGGAGACCCATTTTTTCTTAGTTGATATTTTTGGCTCATCCCAGAAAACACCAATCTCTTTTTTGTAAGCTTTATAGGCTTTGTTTTGTGCTGTTTGGTATACTTCAAACTCTTCTTCTTGACTCTTTTTATAGAGGCCAAACTGCTTTTTCTCTTTGTTGAAACCTTGCATTTGTTGGTTCTTGAAATCTTGAGCACTTTGTGCTGTAAGGATGGAAGTTATAAATGTAACAAGCAGTAAGTTTTTGAGCATTAGAGGTAACTCTTAGGATCAGCATCACTAAAATGACCCCATTTTAGTTTAGCACCACCTAATATATGAAAATGCAGATGCTTAACCTCTTGGCCTCCGTTATCTCCAATATTTGTAATAACTCTATACCCACTATTATCTATTTTTACTTCTTGTGCAATCTTTTGAATAAATTCTGTCATATTTGACATCATTGCACCACTAATATCATTAAAACTATCTACATGTACCTTTGGTATTGCAAGTATATGAACAGGAGCCTTTGGATTAATATCATGAAATGCTATAAAATTATCATCTTCAAGAATTATATTTGAGGGTATTTCTTTATTTACTATTTTACAAAATAAACACATTTTTTTTCCTTTTATATGGGGGCTAATAGGTAAATTATAGCACATAAATTGATAAATGAAGCTATATATAAATTATATTTGACTATAATCTATTTTAAAATTTAAGAGGGTTAAGCCCTGCAATTATGGAGACTCTATTGAAAGAGTGGTATGATAAAATAAAAGAGGCGCAGAGTGTTGAGAATCTCGAAGAGATTCGTATTTCTGTGTTTGGAAAAAAAGGTGTTTTAGCAGCAGAATTTGCTAAGATGAAAACAGCACCGAATGAAGAAAAATCAAAAATAGCAAAAGAATTAAATACGCATAAAAGCTCACTGATGAATGAGATGACTGCAAGAAAAATAACTCTTCAAACACAAGAGTTAAAAGAAGCTATGAAAGCAGAATCAATAGATGTTTCTATGTTTAGTGTTTCCTCTGAAGCCGGTGCACTGCATCCGGTAATGGAGACAATGGACAGAATCGTAGAATATTTTTCTGCTATGAACTTTGCTGTTAAAACAGGTAATATGGTAGAAGATGATTTTAACAACTTTGAAGCTCTAAATCTTCCAAAATATCACCCGGCAAGAGATATGCAAGATACATTTTACTTTAAAGATGAGATGTTACTTCGTACTCATACTTCTCCTGTTCAAATTAGAACTATGATGAGTCACAAACCACCTATTCGTATGATAGCCCCTGGAGCAGTATTTCGTCGTGATTATGACCTTACTCATACTCCAATGTTTCATCAAGTTGAAGGTCTTTTAGTGGATGATGCCGGTAAAGTTTCTTTTGCTAATCTGAAATATATTCTAGAAGACTTTTTAAAGTATATGTTTGGTGATGTAGAAGTGCGTTTTCGTCCATCTTTTTTCCCGTTTACAGAGCCATCTGCAGAGGTTGATATCTCTTGTGTATTTTGTAAAGGTGAGGGCTGTAGAGTCTGTTCTAAAACAGGCTGGCTAGAAGTTTTAGGATGTGGAATAGTTGATCCAAATGTTTTTAAAGCAGTAAACTATAAAGATGTTAGCGGATATGCTTTTGGTCTAGGTGTTGAGAGATTTGCGATGTTAATACATCATATTGGAGACCTTCGTTCATTATTCGAGGGAGATATTAAATTGTTGGAGCAGTTTCAATGATAGTTACAAGAAGTTGGTTAAATGAGTGGATTGATTTACGTGGAATAACTACTGAAGATTTAGCAAAAACGTTCAATTCAATCGGTTTAGAAGTAGACCGTATTCATAGTTATGAAATCCCTAAAAAGATAATAGTAGGTAAAGTACTAGAGTGTGAAAAACACCCAGATGCAGATAAGTTAAATGTTTGTAAAGTAGATATCGGAACAAGTATTCGTCAGATTGTTTGTGGTGCTTCAAATGTTAGAGAAGGACTTGATGTTGCAGTTGCAACTATCGGTGCTGTGATGCCTGGTGGAACTGTTATCAAACCCGTAAAACTTCGTGGTGTTGAATCTGAAGGTATGATATGTAGTGCAAGTGAGATAGGTCTTGAAGAGTGCCAAAATGGAATCATCGAGTTAGATGATAGCATTGGCAAATATGAAATAGGTCAAGAAGTTTGTACGTTAGCWACATTTAGTGATGATTTAATAGAGATAGAATTGACTGCAAATCGTGGTGACTGTTTAAGTATCAGAGGTGTTGCAAGAGATCTTAGTGCTGCATATGACAGACCTATCAAAGAGACTAATATCAATGAAGATGAAGATAGAAGAGTTGGAATAGGGCGTATTTTAAGTCTTTCTCATGAAAATGGACTAGACGTAAATCTTCGCTATAGAGCAGTTGATTTAAAAAACCTAACTCTTCCGTTTATTGTAAGACTAAGACTTGCTCAAATAGAAGATACTAGAGAAACAGACATAGAAGCATTAATGCTTTATGTTACTCATAGTAGTGGTGTTATTTTAAGAGCATATAACTATGGTTTTTTCTGCGGTGAAAATGAGACTATGGCAAAAGTTGAGCTAAAAAAAGATGAGAATGGATATGCAWCTATTATATCAAATGAGAAAGCTTCAACAGTGGGTATTATTCAAGAAGATGCTTCTAAAGTTACTTACGATGAGGGAACAGTTCTAATCGAAGCTAGTTATATTCCACCGGATATCATTTCTAAGAAGATGCAAGAGTCTAAAATGGAATCTGGTCCGATGTATTATAGAACATCAAGAGGAAGTGAACCTGAGTTAAATCAAGGACTTAACTTCTGTTTAAACATGATAGAATCTAATTCTAACTCATCAGTATTTGGTGGCACAATCGAACTTTGTGACTCTTATGAAGATAAGATTGTAAGTGTTACAAAAAAAGAGATTGATGAAATTATCGGTGCTGAGATAGATAAGGTTAAAATAACTAAGATTTTAAGAAATTTAGGTTTTGGTACAACTAAATCATCATCAGAAAACTTCGTAATATCTGTGCCAAGATACCGTCATGATATAACGCATAAACAAGATATAGTTGAAGAGATAGTTCGCCTTGTAGGAATTGATAATATTCCTTCAAAACCTTTTATTTTTGCAGAATCTTCTAAACTTGAAGATGATTATTTTGAATATAAAAAGAGAACTATCTATAGACACAAAGCAGCTCAAAGCGGCTTTTTTGAAAATCTAGCTTTTGTATTTGATGAGARAAAAGTTCTTAACGGATATGGATTTAATACGACAGAAGAAGAGTTAGAACTTTTAAACCCAATTGTTAATACCTTTGATACTCTAAGACCAACACTTATGACAGGTCTTTTAAAAGCAGCATCTCATAATATTAAAAATGGGATTGTATCAGTTAAGCTTTTTGAAGTTGGTTCTATTTTTAATCCTAAAAGAGATGAGTCTTTAAAAATATCTTTTCTTTTTAGTGGAGATACTCATAAAGAGAGTTTGGCAAATGCCGGAAAACCACAAAAAGTTGATTTTGCTCTTTTTACACAAAAAATATCTGATGTTATAGGAGAGTTCGAACTTCGTCAATATGAGACTTCGCATACACTTTCTCATGTTTATCAATGTGCAGAACTTTTACAAAACGGTGAAGTAATCGGTGAACTGTTCCGTGTTCATCCAAGTGTAGAAGAGAGTTATGGACTTGAAGCAACATATATGTGTGAACTTGATTTTGTAAAACTTTCTTATGGACTGAAAATTGCAAAAAAATCATCTAAATATCAAGCTTCTTTTAGAGATTTGAGTATTATCATGCCAGAAGTTATGAGTTATGAGAAAGTTAAAGGTGTTATAGAAGCTCACGCAACCCAAGAACTTATCAGATTCTATCCTGTTGATAAATACAGAGATGAGTCTTTAGGTGAAAATATGAGTCTTTCAATTCGTTTTGTCTTACAATCATTTGACAAGACTTTAGAAGAAGATGATATCACTTCATCAATGGATGCTATATTAGAGGCACTAAATAGTGAACTAGGAATTGGTCTGAGATGAGTAGCGTAAAGGTAAGCAAAGCAAATAAGTTTTCATTAACTATTGAAACAATAGCCCCTGATAAGTCTATTTCTCATCGCAGTGCTATGTTTGCAATGCTTGCATCTGGCACTAGTACAATCAAAAACTTTTTAAGAGCAGAAGATACACTAAACTCTTTAGAGATTGTAAAAAATCYTGGTGCTACAATTGAGGATGATGGAGAGACTATTAAGATCTCYTCAGATGGTATAAAAGAACCATTTGAGATTTTAGACTGTGGTAACTCAGGAACTSGTATGAGACTCTTTTGTGGCTTACTTAGTTCAGCTAATGGGCACTTCGTTTTGACTGGTGATAAATACTTGCGTAAACGTCCTATGAAACGTGTTACAAACCCTCTACGTGAAATAGGTGCAGTTATCGATGGAAGAGAAGATTCTAATCTAGCACCGCTAAGCATCCGCGGGGCTTCCCTTAAAGCATTTGATTATGAGAGTAAAATAGCATCTGCACAAGTTAAATCATGTATGATTTTAGCAGCTCTAAGAGCTGATGGGACTTGTTCTTATACAGAACCGGAGTTATCTCGTGATCATACTGAGAGAATGTTAAAAGGTATGGGTGCTAATATAGTTGTAGAAGGTCTTAAAACTACAATCAATCCTATGAAAGAACTTCTTTCACCTCTTACTATTAGAGTTCCTGCTGATCCATCAAGTGCATTTTTCTTTGCAGTTGCTGCTGCTATTACACCAGACTCTGACATAATATTAGAAGGTGTAACCCTTAACCCCACTCGTATAGAAGCATTTAAAGCATTAGAGAGAATGGGTGCAGATATAAGTTATGAGCTAACTGATAATAGATATGAACCTATTGGAGATATACATGTAAAGTATGCTCCTCTTCACGCTATTACAGTAGAAGATAATATCTCATGGCTTATAGATGAACTGCCTGTTCTATCTATCGCATTTGCTTGTGCCAGAGGAGAGTCTATTATAAAAAATGCCCAAGAACTTCGTGTAAAAGAGAGTGATAGAATCTCTACAGTAGTAGAAGGTCTACGTGCAGCTGGTATAGAAGTACATGAATATAAAGATGGCTATAGAGTTGTAGGCGGTAAACTTCGTAGTGCTACAATAGATAGTGATGGTGATCATAGAATAGCTATGAGTTTTATAATTGCTGGTCTTAGATGTGGCATGGAAGTGACGGATTTAGATTGTATAAATACATCTTTTCCAAACTTTTTTGAATTATTGCAAAAAATTACAAAAGTAGWAATTTCTTAAATTATTCTCGGAGATAAATATTATGAAGATTGAGTTAGCTGAGAACTATGGTTTTTGTTTTGGAGTTAAGCGAGCTATTAAAATAGCTGAAGAAAATAGAGACGCATCCACTTATGGTGCTCTAATTCATAATTCTAAAGAGATTGAGCGACTTGAAAAAGACTTTAAAGTTGGTTTAACCGATGATCACAAAAGTTTTAAAGCTGGTGAAAAAGCTATAGTTCGTACTCATGGCATTCCTAAAAATGAACTTCAAGAGTTAAGAGAAACTAAAGTAGAAGTTGTAGATGCAACTTGTCCATACGTCACCAAGCCACAACAAATTTGCCAAGAGATGAGTGAAGCGGGTTATGACATAATTATATTCGGTGATGAAGCTCACCCTGAGATAAAGGGTGTTAAAAGCTATGCTACTTATGGAGCCACTGTTGTCACCTGTTCAAAAGATTTAGAAGACTTAAAGCTTAAAGAGAAAATTGCTCTTGTTGCTCAAACAACTAGAAAAGTTGAAGACTATATGGAAGTAGCAAACTATCTTATACCAAGATATAAAGAAGTTAGAGTATTTAATACTATTTGTAATGCTACTTTTGAAAATCAAGAAGCTGTTAGAAAGATCTCTAAAAAAGCTGATGTTATGATTGTTATTGGTGGTAAGAACTCATCCAATACCAAACAACTCTTTAGCATCTCGGACGATCATTGTCAAAATAGTTACCATATAGAAGATGAAAATGATTTAGATTATGATTGGTTTAAAGGTAAAAAATTCTGTGGTATTAGTGCAGGTGCATCTACCCCCGACTGGATTATTCAAAATGTAGTCAACTCTATTCAAAAGAATGTTAATAAATAGCTTTATTATTAACATTCACCACCTCTCTTTATAAATTAATACTAAAATAAACATTATTTAGGTATAATCACGCAATTTTTATGTAACAGAGGATAGGTAATGGCGTTCGATAACGAATCATTTGAAGAAGAAGAAAATTTTGCAGAGATGTTTGCTGCAAGTGAAAAGAAGCAAGAATCAAGTCGCATCGTAGAGGGTGAGATTGTTGAGATTCAAGCAGACGAGAATAGAGCATTAGTTGGTGTTGGCGATAAGCTAGAAGGTATTGTTAACCTTGATGAGATCCGTGGTGAAGACGGTGAGTTGATGTTTAGTACTGGCGATAAGATTAAAGTAATGGTAATGGGATACTACAATGAGCGTCCTAAAATATCTTACAAAAWAGNTTTAGAGCAACAAAAGACTATTGACTTTATTGAACTACACAAAGAAGACTTCGAAGAAGTAATTATCGAAGGTATTATCACTAAGAAAAACCGTGGTGGATATGTAGTAGAAGCTGATGATGTTTCTTTCTTTATGCCTCGTTCATTAGCAGCATTTAAAGATGGTGATGATGTAGTTGGTCGTAAGATTAAAGCTCAAGTTGTTAAAGTAGATGCTGCAGAGAACTCTATTGTTGTTTCTCGTCGTAAACTTTTTAATGAAGAGCGTAAGCGTAAAARAGAGATTATTGACAAATTAATGGAAGATGACATTATTGTTGAAGGAACTATCAAAAAAATCACTAGCTACGGTATGTTCGTAGATGTTGGTGGTGTTGATGGTTTAGTTCATTATAATGAAATCAGCTACAAAGGTCCGGTTAATCCATCTAAACTTTACAAAGAGGGTGATGTTGTAACTGTTAAAGCTATCTCTTATGACAAAGATAAAAGACATCTTTCTTTATCAATCAAAGCTGTTCAACCAGATCCATGGGCTGAAGTTGAGAGTGAGCTAGATGAAGGTGATACTATTACTGTAACAGTTTCAAATATTGAAGCTTATGGTGTATTTGTTGATTTAGGAAATGATATAGAAGGTTTCTTACATATTTCAGAAATCACTTGGAACAAAAATGTTAAAAATCCTAATGATTATTTAACTGTTGGTGAAGAGATTGATGTTGAAGTTATAGAGATTAACCCTGATACTCATAAACTACGTGTTTCACTAAAAAGACTTTTACCAAAACCATTCGATGAGTTTATTAAAAACTTTAGAGAAGGTGATGTAGTAACAGGTACAATAACTTCTCTTACAGATTTCGGTGCATTTGTTCGTGTTGGTACTGTTGAAGGTTTATTGCATAATCAAGATATCTCTTGGGATAAAAACACTAAGTGTAAAGACGTGCTTAAGTCTGGCGAAGAAATTGAAGTTAAAATTGCTAAAATCAACGCTGAAGATCAAAAAATATCTTTAAACCGTAAAACTCTTTTAGAGAGCCCAATAGATAAATTTGCTACAACTCACAAGGTTAATTCTGTAGTAACTGGAACTATACGTGATATCAAAGATTTCGGTGTATTCGTTTCTTTAGAAGATGGTGTTGACGCACTTATTCGTGACGAAGATTTAACTCCACTAGTAAAGGAAGAGTTAGAAGCTGGTCAAGAGATTGAAGCTGCTATCGCTGTTATCGATACTCGTAGAGACCGTATTCGTTTATCTGTTAAAAAATTAGACTACATTAAAAATCAAGCACTATTAGAAGAGATTAATGATAATACATCAAACTCTCTAGGTGATCTGATAAAAGATAAATTCCAATAAGATGCAAAAAGTCTTAAAATGGTTTACTCCAGTCCTAGCACTTGGAGTTGCCATTTTTATAATCTTTTTTATAATCTCAATAAATCCTTCACAAGAGCATGATTATATTGAACCACTTGAACATAAGAGTGAAGTAGTTAAACAAAAACCTAAAGAAGTCTGGTTAAATCACTTTTCTAAAACCCAAAGACTAGGATATTTTTATCCTGTAAACGAAGCCTATATAGAAATAGATTTAGTTGAGAAAATAACTAGTAATACAATTTACAAACTATCCGCATCACTTTTAGATCCATATCAACTTTTCTGTTTAAAAGAAGAGTTAAAACAACATAAATTAAGATATTATCTCAAAAGAGATAAGAGCAGTGTAGAACTGCTTATATATTCAAAAAWTATTGAAAAATTAAACTCTTTAGTTAGAGTCTTGAAAAATTATCAAATTTCAGCCAAAGTAGAGCTGTATAAAGAGGATTCATAATGATAAGAATTAAAATTCAATGCACGGAGGCACTAAATGCCGAGTCGTAAAAAACATACTGTAGTAGTTTGTGACCATATCCACGAAGCTGGTTTAGAGATGCTTCGTAATGATGAAAATATTAATTTTATAATGGCAGCTGATGTTGATAAAACTGAACTTGTTGAAAAAATCATACCAACTGCTGATGTAGCAATTACAAGAAGTTCAACTGATGTTGATGCCAACTTTATTAAACATGCAACTAACATGAAAGCTATCGTTCGTGCAGGTGTTGGTGTTGATAATGTAGATATTCCTGGATGTTCTAAAGAGGGTATCATTGTTATGAACGTTCCAACTGCAAACACAATAGCTGCGGTTGAACTTACAATGGCTCACATGCTTTCATGTATGAGAATGTTCCCATACTCTCATGACCACCTTAAAAACCAAAGAATCTGGAAAAGAGAGAAGTGGTACGGATATGAGATGAAAGGTAAAAAACTTGGTGTTATCGGTTTTGGTAATATTGGTTCTCGTGTAGCAAAACGTGCTCAGTCTTTTGAAATGGACATTATTGCTTACGATCCTTATATTCACCCATCAAAAGTTACTGATCTTGATATGACTTATACTAAAGATTTTGCAGATATTTTAGCTTGTGATATTATTACTATTCATACACCTAAAAATCAAGAGACGCTTAATATTATTGACGAAGCCGAGATTTCTAAGATGAAAGACGGCGTGGTTCTTATTAACTGTGCAAGAGGTGGTCTTTATAATGAAGAAGCACTTTTTAATGGTCTTAAATCTAAAAAAATCCGTTTTGCAGGTATCGATGTGTTTAATAAAGAACCAGCTACTGATCACCCACTGTTAGATTTAGATAACATTGTAGTGTCTCCTCACTTAGGTGCTAATACTTATGAATCTCAGTACAATATCGGTACTCAAGCAGCTGCAAATGCTATCGAAGCTGCTAAAGGTATCTCTTTTGCTCACGCTATGAACTTACCAATAGATGAGAGTAAAATACCATCATTTGTAAAACCATTCTTAGAGATGGGTCAAAAAATCGGTTTCTTAGCATCTCAAATCAATAAGTCTCAGATAGTAGCTATTAAAGTTAGTGGTCAAGGTGAAATAGCTGAGTATGTAGAATCTTTATCTACTTTTGTTGCTGTTGGTGCTATGAGTCAAAACTCAAGTGATACAATCAACTATGTAAATGCAGAGTTCGTAGCAAAAGAAAAAGGTATTAAAATAGAATCAGAAGCTCTTAATGACTCTTCTGTATTTAAAAATCTGATTACTGTTAAGCTTACTACTGCTGAAGGTACAACCTCTATAAGTGCTACAATCTTTGATGATGGTGTTAAGCGTATCGTTGCTATTGATGGTTTTGACATAGAAGTAGCTCTTAAAGGGGATATGGTTCTATTTAAGAATAGTGATGTTCCTGGAGTAATAGGAAGTATCGGTTCTACACTTGCAAATAATAGTGTTAATATTTCTGACTTTTCACTTGCTAGAAATAAAGATGCTGAAGCATTAGCTGTTATCTTAGTTGATAATGCAGTTGATGATAAAACTCTTGAAGAATTAGCTTCATTAGACGCTTGTTTGAGTGTAAATTACGCAAGACTTTAATCTTTTATTTAAACCTCTTCAAGAGGTTTAAATTCTGTCTAGTATTTGTGATATAATAATTAAAATTATGTCAGGAACAGCAATGCCCAAACCACAAGTACTAGCCCCTCATCTTTTAAATATAATTGACTCACTTGAAAATAACTGCGTGAATATAGGATCTGAGTGGATCGAAATACCTACTGTAAAAACTGTTTTTAAAAACCATAAAATCGGTGGTATAAAGTTTAGAGATAGATATGGTATACCTGTTATAGAGTATTTTATTGCTGTAGTACGCGAGCAAAAAGAAGTTGGCAACTGTCCTATCATGAGTAAACTAGTAAACTTTTTATTAGAGAAAAACATTACTCCTAAAGATGTTTTTGATATCTGTATGGGACTTCGTAGAACCTTAGTCTCTTTTCTTTTTAAAGAAAAACTTATTGACGWTAATGCAAACGAAGTAATGAATGAAATAGCAACTCTTTTTGATTCAAATCTCTCTGGAGTATTAGGTATATTTACAACTTATTATGAGAAAAAACAACAAGCTGAACAGAGATCAAAGATTCAGCAAAAAAAGTTTTCTCAGATTTTAAAAATTATAAACTTTATAAACACAAAAATCATTATAGTTCAAAATGGACATATTATTTTGGCAAATCAACCATTTTTAGAAGCTATTGGGGTTAGTGATATTAGTGAATTCAACAAGAATTTTTCTAGCACATTTAGTTTTATGAAAAATGTAGAAAGTTCATCAGATTTAAAATTTGATATTAATAATATAGATGAGTGGTTAAATAGTACCTATCTATCCAATAAGCCTTTTACTACAAATATTTTTAATAATAAAATGGCAGATACCTTTACCTATAGCGGACGAATTACAACATTGCCTGATAGTGAACCTACAAAATATATTATTAGCTTTAACAGCATCTCTTCACATGTTTCAGATGAGGCGCACTTGAGAGATAAACTTGAACATGATCCTCTTACCGGACGTTATAACTTTGTTAAGTTTCTTCATCTTCTGGGAGAAGCTCAACGAAAAGCATTGCTAGATAAAACTCACCTAGCATTGGTTATTGTTGATATTCCTTACTTAAAAGAGATAAATAAAAATAATTCACCAATATATTTAGGTGTAAATATCGACCATGTTGCAACGTTAAGACAAGCTCGAGGCACTGACTACCCGCAAGTTTT
>NVRL01000042.1 GCA_002732645.1 Sulfurimonas sp.
CCATAAGAAAGACTTATGGGAGCATCTTATAAAGAGGAAGAGATCCCGAAAAATTCAGGGAAGAAGGCCAGTATGAGTAATACTATAACTTGAATTATAATARAAGGAATAACACCTCTATATATTTGCATCGTACTAACCGAACTTGGAGCTACCCCTTTTAAGTAAAAAAGGGAAAAACCAAATGGCGGGGTCAGAAAGGATGTTTGAAGATTCATAGCAATTAAAATAGCAAACCACACCGGATTTATTCCTAATGCATCTGCAATTGGGACAAGAATAGGAATGATAATATATGATATTTCAACAAAATCAATAAAAAATCCTAACACTAAAACAACAAGCATAGTAAAGAGTATAAATGCCATTTTATCGTCACCAGGCAGGTTATTCATAAACTCGGCAACTAACTCTTCTCCTCCAGTGTATGAAAACACCATTGAGAAGGCTGTAGCTCCGATTAAAATACCAAATACCATGGACGTGATTCTAACTGATTCCAAAGCAGCTTCTTTCACTATAGTAATAGAAAAGGTTCTATATAACAGAGCCAGCAATAAAGCACCCACTGAACCAACAGCCGAAGATTCTGTCGGAGTTGCAATACCTGCAAATATAGAACCAAGAACCAAGACTATCAGCGTTAAAGAAGGGATAATATCAATTAAAGCTTTTAAAACTTGTTTCTTTTTACTTCCCCTAGAGGGGTCTGCAGGAATTGACGGTGCTAAATCTTTTTTAAAGTAAGAGATAATCAATATATATAATATATATGATCCCACTAGAGCAAGTCCAGGCCAAATAGCTGCCTGAAAAAGATCACCAACCGGAACTTGAAAAACATCTCCAAGAATGATAAGAACAATAGAAGGAGGGATAATCTGTCCAAGTGTACCAGAGGCACAGATAGTTCCCGTAGCTAACTCTGTACTATATTTATATTTCATCATTACAGGGAGTGAAATAACACCCATAGCAACCACGGATGCACCGACAACACCTGTAGATGCTGCTAATAGTGAGCCAACTAAAACGGTAGATATTGCTATTCCACCTCTAATTTCGCCAAATAAAAATCCCATAGACTCCAGAAGTTTTTCCGCAAGACCTGTTTTTTGGAGTATTATCCCCATAAAAATAAACATTGGAATAGCCATCAAAATTGTGTTTTGCTGAATTGAAAAAATCCTATAAGGCATATAGTCAAACATGGCTACACCCTCTAATAAACCCTCACTTAGTCCCGCTATAAGTCCAGCGTCAAAGCCGCCTGAAATATATATCTCTGAAATTCCGGCAATCATACCAAACAAAACAGAAACGGCTGCAAATGTAAAAGCAACAGGAAATCCAAACAACAGCATAAATAGTGCTGTAAAAAACATTAAAATACCAATCATAATACAGGCCTCTTTTCATCACTACCATGTAAACCGTTAAAAATATTTAGATTTTTAATAAAAAACCCTATTGAGGTAATGATTAACATTAAAAATGAAAGAGGAATTAGTGCTTTTACTATCCATCTATATGGTAACCCTCCCGGATTACCACTCTGTTCCATGGACAAGTAAGCATCTGTAGCATTTTCTATTGAGCTCAATCCTACAAGCAGTGAAATAGGCAAAATTGCTATAATCACCCCGACCATATTTATAATTGCTTTTTTTCTATAAGAAAACTTATCATATATGATGTCAACTCGAACATGCCCATCTTCTTTAAGTGTATACGCTACACCAAGTAAAATTACAACAGAGAAGAGATGCCACTCCATCTCTTGCATCGCTATACTATTGATTCTAAAAGCATATCTTGTAATAACATCGTAGAAGACATTTAAAATCATTAAAAGCATGGCAGTCCCGGTAATTACTCCAAGCATATCAGCAAACTTATTAAAGAAATTTTCTACTTTTAACATGTTAAATCCTTTATGTTATAAATCAAATTAGCATACCTATGTTATGCTGATTTGATATATATCTATGAAGGAACTCCTTAGAAAAGGAGTTTTACTTCTACTTTAGATTATCTTTCAAGTAACGATAATCAGACATAATAGTCCACTCTCTAGCTTTCTTTTGAAAAGCTGCTTGTGAATCTAAAATCTCTTTTAACTGTGGATTGGTTTTAGTCATCTCAGCTATAAGTTCTTTGTTTGCTTTTTTCATTGCGTCCATAACTTCTTTTGGAAAAGTTTTGATTTTAACATTTGGATACTCTGTAGCTATTTTTGCCCATGCATCAGCACTCATTGCATAGTTATGTATATACATATCATAAGCACTAACTCTCATTGCCGTTTTTAATATAACTTGTAAATCTTTTGGAAGTTTATTAAACTTTTTCTTGTTTACTAAGTACTGCAACTCTGTAGCTGGCTCATGCCAACCTGTATAGTAATATGGTGCAATTTTATGAAACCCCATTTTAATATCCATTCCAGGTCCAACCCATTCTAGTGCATCTAAGGCACCTCTTTCTAGTGAAGTATACAACTCGCCCGGAGCAACATTTGTAACAGCCATACCTAACTTAGCCATAACTTCTCCAGCAAATCCTGGAATTCTCATCTTAAGACCTTTAAGGTCATCAATTGATTTAATCTCTTTTTTGAACCATCCACCCATTTGGTTTCCTGTATTTCCCCCAGGGTATGATAAAACTCTATACTTCTTATACGCTTTTTGCATTAGCTCCAGACCACCACCATAGTAAAACCACGCATACTGTTCTGGTGCAGTCATTCCAAAAGGCATAGTTGTAAGTGGGAGCAAAGCAATATCTTTACCTCTCCAATAGTATGATGCAGTATGAGCCATATCATATTGACCGCCCTTAACCATATCAAAAACACCAAATGCAGATTTATGCTTGTTTGAAGCATCGATTCTAATGATTAGTCTGCCGTTTGACATCTCTTTAACCATCTTAGCCATATTTTTTGGAGCATCTATAAATGGTGAAAGAGTCGGTCCCCAAGTTGTAGCTAGTTTCCACTTATAGACCTTTTCTCTCGCAAAAGAAGTCGTACTAAGTCCTACTAATAACACAGAAGCTATAAATAGCTTGACAGATTGTCGTTTTAAAATATTCATCTCACTCTCCTTAATTTTATAACTAAAGATAACATGTAGAGAATAAAACAAATATTTATAAAAACAACTATATAAAATCTCTAAGTTATAAGAGTATATAAAAAAGAGGTCGTGTTTTATAGTTTACGGTTTATCTATCATGTAACCCATACCTCTAACATTTATAACTACATCTTCTTGTAAAAACTTCTTTAACCTGTTTATTTCAGCCCTTATTGTGGCATTATCAATGATTTGTTCATCCCAAACATATATTCTAAACTGTTCAAAATCAACAACCATTCCTCTATTTCTTGCAAGTAAATCAATTATTTGTGACTGTTTTTTTGTCAAAACTTTAGGTTCGTTATTAAATAAAAGAAGACTATGTTCCTGATCGTAACTATAATTTTTTGAAAGTCTCAGATGAACCCTTGGTCTTTCTTTCTCTAACTTCACTCTATCTATACGAAGTGCCAGCTCTTTTAAATGAAATGGTTTTTTCATATAATCATAACAACCTAGGTTGTAAGCGCGAGAAATATCTTCAATATCTACAAGTGCACTTATATAAATTGCAGGAACATGAATTTTAAGAGCATGAATTTCTTCTAGAAATTGAAGACCATCTATGCCAGGTACATTTATGTCTAATATGAGTAAGTCATAAGAGTTCTCTTTAATGACCTCAAATGCTTCTATACCATCAAAAAAAGTCTCTAGCTTATGTCCATCAGCTTCTAAGTATTCACATATTGACTCATTTAACATCACCTCATCTTCAAGTAGTAATATTTTCATTATTCACCTATCAACTTAAATCTATATTTAAACACCGTCTGATTATTATCAGAAGATACTGAAATCATAACATTTTCTTCATCACAGATTGTTCTAACTAACCGGAGACCAATTCCAAAACCATCACGATTTTCTTCTTCTCTATAGTACTCATCAAAAACTCTATCAGTATCTTTAATGATTTTTGATTTTGATCCCATAGAAAACTCTAAGTAGGCACCAGTCTGTTCTAAGTTAACATTTACAACTTCATTTGGCAGTGTATATTTGATTGCATTTGTAATAGTATTATCTACTATACGTTGCAGTTTTGTTTCATTAAAATAGATATGTAGACCATTAATGTCAGGTATGTAGTTAAATGTTATTCTTGAGTGCTGTGCTACTTCTGTAAAAAAATCTATTCTACTACTTATATAATTTCCAAGATTAATTACTATTTTTGGATACTCAACCTGATCTTTTTTTACTAGATAACTAAGGTCATCATAGATACTAAATATATTTTTAACAGCTGCTTCTATTTTAGACAACTGTCTATCTCTTGGATGATTCATTACATATAGCTCTATTGAGGTCAGTATTACGCTAAGAGGTGTATTTGTCTCATGTACTGTATATCGTAAAAACTCTTTTTGTGATTTGAGTAAATCTTGAGAAAATCTCTTCTCTTTTTCTAAGTTTTTATTTATCAATTGCAGTGCTGCAGTTTTTCTTTTAACTCTATCTTCCAGACCTAAATTCATCTCTTTAAGTGAGTTCTTCTGAGCATTGATTTTTCCAACCATCTCATTTGCATATCCAACCATAATCTTAAAGTCCTTAAAGAACATAGCTTTTGGATTTATCACCTGATCGTTATGAGCAGCTTGCTCAAAAAAGTCTAAGAATGTATTTGTGTCTCTATAAAGAAGTTTATTAAAAAGATTATTCAGTCCTAAAAAAAGTGCAAATAATATAAAAGAGAGAGTCACTATTACTAACACTGTCTTTATCATAATTACTTTTAATCTCTTATGTTTCTGAGTTAAGATCTCTGTCTGTGAGTTAAGTTCAGCATTAGTTACATAACTCTGTTCTAACGCTATCTCATAGTCTTCATACATCTCTTCAACTAAAAGACCCACAAAAATCATAGTAAAAAAGAATATAACTAATATTGTAAAAATATTTGCCTGTTTTATGGTTACATTTTTAAAAAGTGAGMTTAGTTTCATAAGTGYGATTATACAATAATTACTATNYTAANTWTAWMWYAANAWTGANATYWYWSTYMTMCNNTCTMAGSRTMMWYCRYYWTNNYTTCARWMMYATATATTTAATAAGGATTCAAATGTCTAGAACAAMWGAATTAAAAAAMTACGAYTTARGTGCTGATGAATTARSMAAAYTACAATRSGCWAAAGTKKMTACWRSMAARGGTGWTATCTGGTTAAAAYTWTTTCCAGAGGAAGCTCCAAATACTGTTGCAAACTTTGCACACCTATCAACTACTGGTTTTTATAACGACCTTAGTTTTCACCGTGTAATCCCTGGTTTTATGGCTCAAGGTGGTTGTCCAACTGGAACGGGAACTGGTGGACCTGACTGGGCTATTGCCTGTGAGACAGCTCTTAACACTTCTATTCATAGAAGAGGAACTATATCTATGGCTCATGCCGGACCAAATACAGGTGGAAGCCAGTTCTTCATCACTTTCGTTCCAACTCCACACTTAGATGGTGTTCACACTGTTTTTGGTGCAATCGAAGAAGATGATGCTGATAGTTTTGCAGTTTTAGACTCAATTGAAGGTCAAGATGCTATCAACTCTATAGAAGTTCTAGAAGCTAAATAGGAATATCTCATTTTAGTCCATATATGCTGTAGCGTTGATTCTCACTTTTTTTTAGAAAAGCTACAGCTTGACTACCCAAAGGAGAAGCTAACAGGCTTCTTCTATGATCCCAACATTCACCCCTACTCTGAATATCAGCTCCGTCTTCTTGATGTACAACGCTCTTGTAAAAAACTCGGCATTGATGTGCTTGAAGGTGAGTACGATTTTGAAGCTTGGATGCAAGCTGTACGTGGACTTGAAAAAGAACCTGAAAAAGGTGCCAGATGCGAAGTCTGCTTTGATAAACGTTTTGAAGTAAGTGCAAAAAAAGCCCTCTCCCTTGGTGAAGACAAGATAACGACTACTCTACTTGTAAGTCCTCTAAAATCTCAGGAACAACTCAAACGTAGTGGTGATGCTTTTTATGAAAAGTATGGAGTTGAGTTTATATCAGTTGACTACCGTGCCAATGGTGGAACACAAGACCAAAGTAGAGTCACAAAAGAAGAGCAACTCTACCGCCAAGACTACTGTGGATGTATTTACGGACTTACAATGCAAAGAGAGCAACAAGAACGTCTAATGGATGAGATGTTCTCTCCCATATCAAATCAAATACTTCCCGCATCTATTGAAGATCGCTTAGAGATGTATAAACGTAGAATAGAACTTGAAGATAAAAATATAGAGTATAAAATCATTAAAGAAAAGTTTTTAAACTATAGACAATTTAATTTCAAACTAATCAAAGGCAAAAAAGAAGTCATTCCTGCYTATGCTTTAGTTTATTCTTCTTTACCACGCAAACGTGCACAAGGTCGTATAGAATTCGAAGATAAAAGTATTCACTATTTTAACCGTGAAGAGATTAAATTTATAGACTTAGAATATTTTAATTCCTTATGTGATTCTGACTACAAAAACATAAAAGAGTTGATTTTCAATCCACCTAGTTTTAAAGAAGAACTAAAAATAAGAAGCACAATAGAGCCTAATAACTACGCCCTATCACCAATTGTAGTTGTAGAAAGTATAATAGATTCTAAACTTACTATTACTCTAGATGCAAAAACTTACGAAGATACAAAAGAAATACTAATCATCATATAATCTTTTTTTAGCTAAAATATCAAAAATTATATTATAAGGCTTCTACATATGACTATGGATGTTATGGAAATTCAAAAAATTATACCTCATCGTTACCCTTTTTTACTTCTAGATCGAGTTACTGATCTTGTTCCGGCAGAGTCAATTGTTGGATATAAAAATGTAACAATTGGTGACAATATTTTTCAAGGTCACTTTCCAGGTCATCCAATTTACCCAGGTGTTATGATTTTAGAGGGAATGGCTCAAGCTGGTGGAATTTTGGCATTCAAAAGCATGAACGATATGACAGAAGAAGAAGCAGCAAATAAAGTTGTTTACTTTATGAGTATCGATAAAGCTAAGTTTCGCGCTCCTGTAAAACCGGGTGATAGACTTGAATATCGTATAAATGTTATTAAAAATAAGGGTTCTATTTGGGTACTTGACGGCAAAGCTTATGTTGATGACACTTTAGTTTCTCAGGCTGAGTTAAAAGCTATGATAGTTGATAAGTAGACATCAAGATTATGAATAAAATTTCCCCACAGGCTATCATCGAAGATGGTGCAGTGATAGGTGCAGATGTTGAGATAGGAGCTTTTTGTTTTATATCAGGCGAAGCTACTATTGGTGATGGCACTAAGATAGCTCAAAACTCTTGTATTTATGGCAAAACAACTATTGGAAAAAACAACACTATTTTTTCACATGCTGTTATTGGTTCAATTCCACAAGACTTAAAATTTGCCGGTGAAGATGTTGAACTTATCATCGGAGATAACAATAAAATAAGAGAGTTCACACTCTTTAACCCAGGAACAAAAGGCGGTGGTGGAAAAACTATCATCGGTAATCATAATCTTTTCATGGGTTATGTACACCTTGGTCATGATGTTATCATAGGTAATCACTGTATTTTAGCAAATGCTGCAACTTTAGCCGGTCATGTTGAAGTTGGAGACTATGCTGTTATAGGTGGGATGACTCCTATTCACCAGTTTGTACATATTGGTGATTACGCCATGATTGGCGGAGCTTCAGCACTTGCTCAAGATGTTCCTCCATTTTGTATGGCTGAGGGTAACCGTGCATCTCTAAGAGGTCTAAATCTTACAGGACTTAGAAGAAATCTAAATAGAGACGATATAAATGAGCTTAAATCTGCTTATAGAGAACTTTTCGAATCTGGAAAACCTCTAAAAGAGAGTGCAAGTATGCTTTTAGAAAGTACTCAAAATCATTATGTAAATGATCTTTGTGACTTTGTTCTAAAAACAAAAAGAGGAATTCCATTTGAGAGAAAGAATGTATAAAGGAAAAACGTATGATTCATAGACACTGTAGTTTTTGTGATGCAAGCGAGAGTGAAGAGAACCCTCTAATTGCAGGTAATGGTGTATATATCTGTAAAAACTGTGTCATTTCAGCATATAAAATCATGTTTGGTGATGAGAAAGAGAGTGAAGACTCAAAGAAAGAAGAGCTACTTGAGGCAGTAAATAACCTTATGACTCCAAAAGAGTTAAATAACTTTTTAGGTGATTATATAATCGGGCAAGAAAGAGCTAGAAAACTTCTAAGTGTAGCTGTTTATAACCACTACAAAAGAATTTTTAAGACAAAGAACCTGACTGATGATACAGAGATTGCAAAATCAAATGTTTTACTTATCGGCCCTACAGGAAGTGGTAAAACTCTTATGGCACAAACAATTGCCAGAGTTTTAAATGTTCCTATTGCTATAGCAGATGCGACTAGTCTTACTGAAGCTGGTTATGTTGGAGAAGATGTTGAGAACATACTCACCAAACTTATCCAAGCAGCTGATGGAGATGTCCAAAGAGCACAACAGGGAATCGTTTTTATCGATGAAGTAGACAAAGTCTCTCGTATGAGTGAAAACCGTTCCATTACAAGAGATGTTTCAGGCGAAGGTGTTCAACAAGCTCTACTTAAAATAGTAGAAGGTGCTGAAGTCAACATCCCACCAAAAGGTGGAAGAAAGCATCCAAATCAAGAGTTTACTACTATTGACACTACAAATATACTATTTATCTGTGGTGGTGCTTTTGACGGTCTTGATGAGATTCTTAAAAGAAAACAAGGTGATAATGTTTTAGGTTTTGGACATGTTAAAAAAAGCAAAGATGAGCAAAAAACTACTTACGATATGGTTGAACCTGRTGATTTAATTTCATACGGCCTTATTCCAGRACTTGTGGGTYGTCTACCAATTATAGCTTCACTAGATGAAATCAGCGAAGAAGATATGGTACGCATCTTGACTGAGCCAAAAAACTCTCTTATCAAGCAGTATAAAAAACTTTTTTCTATAGATGAAGTTGAGTTAAACTTTGAAGAAGAAGCACTAAAAGCTATTGCAGCTAAATCAATAAAAAGAAAAACTGGGGCTCGTGGACTTCGTGCGATTTTAGAAGAAAAGATGATTGATATCATGTATGAACTTCCTGAGTACGCTGGTTATGAAGTATTAATTACTGCAGAAGTAATTAATGGCGATGAAGACCCTGTATATATTAAAAAATCAACAAAAAAAATAGCATAAGGTAATTGAAGATGATATTTAACAAACTAATAGGGCTTTTTTCTAATGACTTAGCTATTGACTTAGGAACTGCAAATACAATTGTAATTTCAAAAGGTCGTGGAATTATTATTAATGAGCCATCAGTTGTTGCAGTAAAAACTGAAAAATTTGGTCATACAAGAGTTTTGGCTGTTGGTCGTGAAGCTAAGGAGATGGTTGGTAAAACTCCAGGAAACATAAAAGCAATTCGTCCTATGAGAGATGGTGTTATCGCTGACTTTGATATGACTGAGAAGATGATTAGAAAATTCATTGAAAAAGCTCATGGAAGAAGCTCTCTGATTAGCCCTAGAATTATTATCTGTGTTCCTTATGGTCTAACTCAGGTGGAGAGAAAAGCCGTAAGAGAATCAGCATTAAGTGCCGGTGCTCGTGAAGTTTTTCTAATAGAAGAACCAATGGCCGCTGCAATTGGTGCAGGTATTGATATTCGTGAACCACAGGGTAACCTTGTTGTTGATATCGGTGGCGGTACAACAGAGATAGGTGTTGTTTCACTAGGCGGTCTTGTACTCTCAAAGTCAATTAGAACAGCCGGAGACAAAATGGATAAGGCTATTGTTGATTATGTAAAGAAAAAGTACAATCTTCTTATCGGTGAGAGAACAGCTGAAGAGATTAAAATCAACATTGGTACTGCTGTAGCACTAGCCGAAGAAATTACAATGGTTGTAAACGGAAGAGACCAGGTTGAAGGTCTTTTAAGTTCTATCGAGCTTACAAGTGAGGATGCCAGAGAGGCTATGAGAGAACCACTTAAAGAGATTTCAGAAGCTCTAAGAGATGTCATAGAAAAAATGCCACCGGATCTTTCAGGTGATATTGTAAACCATGGTATTATTTTAACAGGTGGAGGAGCTCTAATTCGTCAACTTGACAAGTACCTTTCAGATATAGTTAAAGTTCCTGTTTACGTTGCTGATGAGCCACTTCTTGCCGTAGCTCKTKGMWNTGSANGWSCWSWAKRMSARMTWGMCCKRNCWGCAWGNANNTWTCKAAAATNNNGAANAWMGRGCTNCTTAGCTTTTTTTCACTTTTCATCGCACTCTTTGTGGGTGCACTCTACTATACAAACAATATTCAAGGGCCATTAATTTCAGCTCTAAACTACTTAAAATCAAACTATCATAACTCAACAGAATTTATTCAAGATAATATTGACAAACATATATTTCAAGCTGATTCTATCGCTTCGCTTAAAGAAAAACTACAAAAATATGAAAACAACCACCTTGTAATGCAACAGATGGCATCAGAGGTTAATGACCTATTTAAAGCTAACAACTCTAAACTAAAAGCTGACCCTAAAGTAGAACTTGTAAGAGCTATATCTTATGAGAAATTTGGAAATCTAAACAGAGTTTGGATAGATGCCAAAGATTATAATTCATCTAAGATTTATGGACTTACATACAATGAACTTGTTGCAGGTATAGTTGTTCCAGAAAATGGAAAAGCTCTCGGACTATTAAACAGAGATATTCAAAGTTCTTATGCGGTATTTGTAGGAAAGAAAAGAGCTCCCGGAATTGCTCACGGGAATAATGCAAAAAATCTAGTTGTTAAGTTTATACCGGCTTGGTTTGAAATAGAGGAAGGTGATGAAGTCGTTACATCCGGACTTGATAGAATTTTTTTCAAGGGACTTAAAGTCGGTCGTGTTTTATCTGTAAAGAAATCACAAGGTTACCAAAATGCCATTATTGAACCATATTATGAATCAAATGATCCAAATTATTTTTATATGATAAAGAGAGTTAAATGAGATATCTATTAGTATTAGTTTTACTTCTTTCCTTTTTACAAGCCCAAGAAAATAAACAAAAAATCACAATTGGCGCTGGTCCATTTATACAGACTCAGCCATATAAAAATGTTGACAACATAGTTGTCCCATCTCCTGTTGTCTTCTTTGACAATGGTATTGCTTATATAAGATGGAGTAGAGCCGGAGTCTATTTTTTTGGAGACAAGCAAGAAGAGTATGCTTGGGGATTTTCTCTAACTATTCAACCAAGAATCTATGGTTATGAACCTTCAGACATAGAGGGAATGGATGAGAGAAAAAGCACCTGGGAAGGTGGTTTAGCTTTTAGTGCTAAAACTGATAAAGCCTATATCGAAGTAATGCTTTTAACAGATATGCTAGACAGATATGAGTCTTTTATTGTAAAAACAGAAGCCGGTTATGACTTTGAATTTGCAAACTTTTCACTCTACCCTAGTCTGATACTTATATATCAATCATCAGATTTTTTAAATTATTATTACGGTGTAAAAAAGTCTGAAGAGTTAGGTTCAAGAAAAGAGTATATTCCTGGCAATGGATTACAGATCGGAGTACAAACCTATATAAAGTATCCTTTTACTAAAAATTTATCTGCACTTATCAACCTAAGAGTCGATAGAATTTCCAATGAAGCTACACAAAGCCCTATCGTAGATGAAAATTACATCTACTCTGGATTACTATCTCTTATATATACTTTCGAATATTAACCTCTCTGTCAAGCTGAGGATGATGAGTATCTTATTTTCATCAAATATTAAGTGCTTTTTGTCTATAATAAAAAAATTTATTTTATACATATTTTAAGTACATAAAGTTCCTTATATTGTAATTTTTAGGACTTTGTGCAAAGGAAAAAAATGCCAAAACGCACCGACATTAACACTATTTTACTTATAGGTTCAGGTCCAATTATTATTGGTCAAGCTTGTGAATTCGATTACTCAGGAACTCAAGCTGTTAAAACTTTAAAAGAAGAGGGCTATCGTGTAGTTCTTATTAACTCTAATCCTGCAACTATTATGACAGATCCAGAATTTGCTGATAGAACTTATATTGAGCCTATCACTGAAGACGTAATAGCAAAAATTATTAAAAAAGAAAATGTTGATGCGGTTCTTCCAACAATGGGTGGACAGACTGCACTTAATGTAGCTACTAGTATGTATGAAAAAGGCATGTTAGAAGGTATAGAATTTTTAGGTGCGACTCCAGAAGCTATTCATAAGGGTGAAGACCGTTCAGCTTTTAATAAAGCTATGATTAAAATTGGTATGGACTTACCAAAAAGTCGTAATGCCTACAGTGTTGATGAAGCAATTGAAGCAGTTAAAGAGATAGGTTTTCCAGTAATTAGTAGAGCTTCTTTTACACTTGCAGGTGGTGGTTCAGGTGTAGCATATAATATGGAAGAGTTTAAAAAACTGGCAGAAGAAGGCATTTCAGCATCTCCTGTAAATGAAATAGAAATTATGGAGTCTATGCTTGGTTGGAAAGAGTATGAGATGGAAGTTATCCGCGATAAAGCGGACAACTGTATCATTGTCTGTGCTATTGAAAACTTTGACCCTATGGGTGTTCATACTGGAGATTCTATTACAGTAGCTCCTGCACTTACTCTAACAGATAAAGAGTACCAAAGAATGCGTAATGCTTCTTTTGATATTCTAAGAGAAATCGGTGTTGATACTGGTGGCAGTAATGTTCAGTTCTCTATTTGTCCAAAAACTGGTCGTATGATCGTTATCGAGATGAATCCTCGTGTATCTCGCTCATCAGCATTAGCATCTAAGGCTACTGGTTATCCTATTGCAAAAGTTGCGACTCTTTTAGCTGTTGGTTATACACTTGATGAAATTACAAATGATATTACAGGAACTCCTGCATCATTTGAGCCAGTAATAGACTACGTTGTAACTAAAATTCCTCGTTTTACATTTGAGAAATTTCCTGAAGCAGTTAATACACTTAGTACAAGTATGAAGTCTGTTGGTGAAGTTATGGCTATCGGTCGTACCTTTAAAGAGTCTATGCAAAAAGCTCTTTGTTCACTAGAGACTGGTCTTTGTGGATTTGATGAGATTGATGCAGATACAGAGTTTGTTAAACATGAGATTCGTCGTCCAAATGCAGACCGTATGCTTTACGTAGCTGAAGGTTTCCGTCGTGGTATGAGCGTCCAAGAGATGTTTGACACATGTGCGATTGACCCATGGTTCCTTTACCAACTAGAAGAGATTGTTCAATCTGAAGCTAAGATAACTGATAAAATTCTTTTTGATGCAGAGTTTATGAGAAGCATCAAAGTTGATGGTTTTTCAGATAAAAGAATCTCTCAACTAATAGCTACTAACTCGAATCAAACTGTAAGCGAAAACGAAGTTTATGATAAAAGAAAGTCTCTTGGCGTCTCTTTAGAATTTAACGAAGTTGACACTTGTGCAGCTGAGTTTGAAGCTCTTACCCCATACCTTTACTCAACTACAAATATAGTAGCATCTCCAACTGCGAAAAACAGAGTTAGTGATAAGAGAAAAATTCTAATTCTTGGTGGTGGACCAAACAGAATCGGTCAAGGTATTGAGTTTGATTACTGTTGTGTTCATGCTGCATTTGCTCTTAAAGAGATGGATATTGAGTGTATTATGTACAACTGTAATCCTGAGACAGTTTCTACTGACTACGATACTTCTGATGTACTTTACTTTGAACCAATTGACTTTGAACATGTTAGAGAAGTTATAGAAAACGAGCAACCAGATGGAATTATCGTTCACTTTGGTGGGCAGACTCCACTAAAACTGGCAGATGCTCTTACAAAGATAGGTGCTAAAATTGCCGGAACTACTTCTGCAGTAATCGATCTTGCAGAAGATAGAGAGCAATTCTCTAACTTTGTAAACTCTCACGGACTTAAGCAGCCTAGGAATGGTTTAGCTCGTAAAAAAGAAGAGGCGGGACCTATTGCTGAAAAACTTGGTTTTCCAGTTCTTGTTCGTCCATCTTTTGTTCTTGGTGGTCGTGGTATGAAAATCGTTTATAGCCATGAAGAGTTAAATGAGTATATGACTCTTGCTATCTCAGTATCAAATGAGGCTCCTGTTCTTATAGATAAGTTCCTAGATCAAGCAATTGAGCTTGATGTAGATGCTATCTGTGATGGTAAAGATGTATATATAGGTTCTGTAATGCAACACATCGAAGAAGCCGGTATTCACTCTGGAGACAGTGCTTGTTCACTTCCTCCTGTAAACCTATCTGATGAAATGATTGAAAAAGTAGAACAACAAACTAAAACTATAGCACTTGGTCTTGGTGTTATTGGTCTTATGAATGTTCAATATGCAATCTTTCAAGATGAAATATATCTAATCGAAGTTAATCCAAGAGCATCTAGAACTGTTCCTTTTGTATCTAAAGCTACAGGTATGCCATTGGCAAAAGTTGCAACTCGTGTTATGGTTGGAGAGACTCTTAGAAGTTCTCTAAAGCATTACGATAAGTACGATATAGTTCAAGAAGTAAACGGTCTTTTAAAACCTAAACTAAAGGGTCACGTTTCTGTTAAAGAAGCAGTTTTTCCTTTCCATAAACTTTACGGTGCTGACTTAGTTCTTTCTCCTGAAATGAAATCAACTGGTGAAGTAATGGGGATCAGTTCAAACTTTGGTGTAAGTTTTGCAAAAGCTCAACTATCTGCCGGAAATAAAATCCCTACAGAAGGAACTTGTTTTCTTTCCTTTGTTGATACAGATAAACAACACGCTGCGGAGATAGCTTCTGGTCTTCACAGACATGGCTTTAAACTTGTAGCTACTAAAGGTACTCAGATGATTATTGAAGAAGCTGGCATCCCTTGTGAGCGTGTTCTTAAAATCTCTGAAGGTCGTCCAAACATCGAAGATAGTATGAAAAATGACGAAATTGCTATGGCTATTAATACTTCAGACAACAACACTTCTAAGAAAGATGCTGTAGTTATTCGTCAAGAAGTTTTAAGAAAAAGTATTCCATACTTCACAACTCTAAGTGCAGCGAGAGCTCTTATCTTAGCACTTGATGAAATGGGTGATGGCTCATGGTCGGAATCTCAAGCTTTACAAGACTTTCTCGCATAAAAAATGAAAGTTATTCTCACTCAAACCGACACAACTGTCGGTTTTTTATCTCAAAATGAAAAAAAACTACAAGAGATATCAATTACAGATGAACTTACCAGTCTTTATAACAGAAGATATTTTAATGAAATTTTTCC
>NVRL01000043.1 GCA_002732645.1 Sulfurimonas sp.
CTTAGTTTTCAATGATCTCAAACAATCTCAAAAGCTTCAACTCGAAGTCTCTCTAGCCCTTTTTGACAAGGTCTCTTTGTTTGTGGRTGGGAATTATAGGGGGTTGTTGCTTAGAGGTTTCTTAATCTATTGGGAAGTTTTTGAGAAGTTTCGAAATTGTTTTTAGTTGTAAATAATTTCATAAATTTTTACATTATAATTTATAATATATGTGCATATCCTGTTTCGGGTTCTATAGCTATTGTCACATTGCCTTCTGGACTTGTAAGTACTATATTGCACGCTGATTGTATTAATCCAATTGTCGCTGAACTTTTGTAAGAGGCTGTATATGTATTGAATGTCCCTCTAAGAGGTCGACCTAAATGATCAAACGATAAACGTTTAACTCTAGAATGAGAACAACCTCCTGTAAAAGTAACATCAGTTATATTATAGCTTTCACCCAAATTCATCTTTTTGTTTGCTCTAGGGTCATCTGTATTAAGAATTGATGAGTAACCTCCACTCAAGTACTTATCAGAACTCATTGGGTCTAACGCCAATTCTCCTAAATTTGGTTTTGAGGAGTCTGAAACGTCTGATCCATCATCTGAATAAATCGAATATGCTATTTTATCATTTGTACTTACTGAACTGCCAAAGAGTATCTCCCATCTACCTTTGTACCAATCAGCATCATTGGCATCAAATTTATCATCAATCATAGATAGATGCTGAGTATATCTTATATGTGAAACAACCTGTATTGCTGATTCTCTTAATTTTGTGGATTGCATCTGAGGTAACATGACTGTAGCTAATATACCGATTACAACTAATACGAAAACCAGTTCTAACATAGTAAAAGCTTTTTTCATAAGACACCTCTAAAGATAATAGTAGTTATAGAGTATAGCAAAATATTTAAAAATTGTTGAAAGTAGTAAAGAAAGAGTCCAAGGAGGGTAAATTCCTTGGATTAAAGTTTTATTATAGTTCTTCTGCTTTTTGTACATCGTATAGAATGTCATCCATTGGATGTCTATACATAGGCATAGCAAGTCTTTTCTCATCAAGAATATGACCGATAAATCCGATAGATCTACCAAGAATAAAGAATGCATTTAACGCACCAGCGTCAATAAATACATCAATCTCTTCATCTTCATAAGCAAGTGCTCTCCACATATCAACCATTAAAATACCGATTGTACCATCAACATTAAGAATAAGATTCTCTTTTTTAGATGTTGTTAATTGCTCAACTGTTAATGCATAGTCAAGTAGTGGTGTACTTGGAAAATACTCTTTAGCAAATTTCTTAAGACCCTCAACACGTAAGTCTGGGTTTTTAAGAGACTTAATTCTGTGTCCTATTCCTGGAATTGGCATACCTTCTTTTTTCATATATGCTAAAAACTCTTTTGGAGTAAGGTTCTTATCATCAGCATATTTGAAATATTTAGCTGCACCATCAATAGCACCACCAAATCTTGGACCAATAGTAAGAAGRCCAGCGATTAGTGAACTAATTACATCTTTACCAGCTCTTGCAGTTACTTTCGCATTGTGTGCACCAGAAACGGCAGGACCATGATCAGCCACAGTTTTAAGTACAGTCTCTAAGAAATCAACTGCCCATCTAGGGTAGCGTTTTTTGAACCATAGAATACTCATTACATCACCAACGGTAAAGCCAGTGTCTGGAGTTGCTACAGCACTGATTGGGTAACCACAGTAGTGAGCTTCTTCACCTCTATCGTCAGAAATAGTACAGATAAATTCTTTACTTCTTCTTGATTTTGGTACAAGATTAAGAGCAGGCTCTTTTATATCTTTAATTGTCCCTTGTGCATGTAAATCATGATAAACAGCAGAAATAATCTCTGGTAAATCATTGAATGAACCTGGAACATGAATACCAGCTTCTCTCATAGCGTCATTTTTTGCGTCTGCTGTTTCTCTGTCATCATTTGCTGAAGCACCTGCGTGACCAAATTGAACACCAGAATCATAATGCTTAGCAATGGTACCGATACACCATGCAATAATTGGCTTAGTAAGCTTGCCTTCTTTAATAGCATCGATTACTTTATACTCTTCAATACCACCAACTTCACCAAGAAGTAACATATATTTAACTTCTGGATTAGCTTCCATTCTTAATAGGTTATCAATAAAAACAGAACCAACAAATCTGTCACCACCGATAGCAACACCCTCTGCAATACCATCAGCATTGATAGAGATAATGTTAGAAAGTTCGTTAAACAAACCACCAGAACGAGTTACAAGTCCACATGAACCTGCACGATGAAGCTTAGAGTTAATGATGTTTTCAATAGTACCACCAACATTTGCAATTTTGAATGCGCCAGGAGCGATACCACCAACAGTTGCCGGCCCGATTACTGTWACATTTTTKYKWCKTGCAAATTCATTCATACCACGAGCAAGTCTCTCAGGGATACCTTCAGCAGTAATCATAATTGAAGTAAAACCACCAAGGTTTAAAGCTTCCATAGTAACATCATATGCCGTTCTAAAAGATGCAAAGTTTAAAAGTACATCAGCTTGAGGCTGAGCAGCTTTTGCTTCTGCAGTAGTCTTATAAAGTGGAATCATCACTTCATCTGARCCATAGAAAAATTTATCAAATTTATTCCCACTTGTAGGTGCAACGATTGCAGCTACTGAAGGTTTATCTCTTTTGATTGTATAATCATAGTCTAACATTCTTTGGATTGCAGTTTTGTTGTTATTCCAAAAAATTGCTTGTGTATCTCTAGTAAATAATTGTGCCATATTTTCTCCCTACTTCGCTAATGCCATACGCACGATGTCTGTAACATGTGTTTCTGGTCCATAAACTTCAATATAAAGACCAAGTCTGTCTGCAGCCTCTTTAATATCTTTAAGACCTTTCTCGTAGTTTGGTCCACCACGACGAACATATATCTTAATACCAACTTCTAACATTTTATCTGCATATTTTTCAAATGCTTGAATAATACCTGTAAATGTCTTAGCAACATCTGTAAAGTTAGCAATTGCACCACCGATAATCATGATTTTTTCACGACCAGTTGCATCTTTTTCTCTAGTCATAAGGTCAAGCAATGTCTCAGCATAAAACTTAGTTTCACCAGTAGTTGGACCACCTGAGTACTCACCGTAGTTAGCTAAATCTTCAATTCCTGCTAAGTCAGCAATAGTATCAGCATAAACAACTGAAGCACCACCACCTGCAACCATAGTCCAGATTCTAGCTTCTGGCTTCAGTAGAGTAAGTTTCAACGAAGCACCCGTTTTAGCATCTGCTTCTTCTATTGCAGTAACTTCTGGAGATTTTGCTTCCATACCAAAAGCTGTAGGATACTCAATATCACCCCACTCTTCTACCATCATAAAACCTGCAGTATCATCAAGTTTTGCAACCATATCAAGAAGCTCTATCTTTTTACCCTGCATTACAAATGGATTGATTTCAAGATATGCAAAGTTTAACTCTCTATATGCTTTGAAAAAACCAATTGCAAACTTAGCAAATGCTGTTTTATCAGCTTTTGCAACATCAGCAGGGATGTTAGCTTTTATTTTCTTAGCTATTTCTTCTTCTGTATCAGTAATTGCGAAAGCTACTTCAGTAACTTTTTCATCCCAACCCTCTTCAACTTCCATTCCGCCTTCAGCAGACATATAAAGCATATCATAATCACCAACAACTGTTGCAGAAATATAATATTCTTCTTCTTGTTTATGTGGAGTGAATGGTTCAACAATAAAGTGAGTTAACATATCAACTTTTGCTTCACCTGTAGGAGTATCTCCATCAAATGAAAAATGTACGGACTGCTCTTTTGATGATTTATCATCAATCCAAGATGTAGCTTTAGCTAAAGAAACATCACCTGGCTTAGCATCTCTAAAAAGAACTAAATCATTTTTACCTCTTTTGCCAAATAGCATATCTGGCTTAGCAACTAATGTTTTCTCTTTTAACCAAGCTTTATCTTTTGCAGCTTTCTTTAATTCTGATCCATTTTGAACCATTACAGTTTCATAAGCATAAGTAAAATCTGGGAAATATTTATCCCAATGTTTTGCTAAAATCGACTTTGCGTCATATTCTCTAATCGCTTTTTGAGCCATTTGCAACTCCCTGTTTTATTATTTGTGAGCAATTTTATCACATGTTGTTAAATTAGTTCCATTTGTTAAGACTCAGGGAGTAATAGATTCAATTAGTGTTAACTTTTGTAACATATGCTTTATAAACTGCTCTATTACTGTAACTTATTGTTACGTTTTTTTTATTTTTGTCTTTTAGACTTTTTTCTGTAAGTATGTTAGTGTTGCAATTTGTTACACCATAGAATTTTAATCTACTCGCCATCTTATAATCTGTATCAACACATTCAATACCTCTATTTTTTAATTCATATGCTAACTCTTTAGCTACATGCATATTATAAGCAAAATGATTTTGAGGTTTATCTATTAGAATATATATCTCTTTATTAAAAAATACAACTAAAGAGTTCAGCACTAACATAATTAGTGATATTGCAAATGCAACTTTATACTTTGTCCTAAACATTTTTAGTCTTACTCTATAAGAGTGACAGAATGTTTGTGCGGCTAAAGGAAGAGCTAAAATCAAATATGGAGCAAAATCTTCTAACTCAATTCTCTGTCTAAAAGATAAAAGTAATGAAAAGACAAAGGCTATAGATGCGATAAACCATAAAATATCAATTTGTTTAGTTAAATATCTTCTATATAGTATGTAGAAAATATATATAAATATTATCGGAGTAAAAATTGCGGTATAGACAGCTATAGTATCTAAAAAATGTCCTTGGGGTAATCCTGTAGTATCTACCCCATATAAGAATAATGATGTAAAGAAAGCAAACATATTAAATATAAAAAAAGTTCGCTGTTTTGTATAGATAGAAAATATAGATAAGGCTAAGAATAGATATACAAACTCTCCACCTATTAATACATAGATGCCAAGAATCAAATATATAAACTTTCTAGAAAAGTTTTCATATGCATATACAAAGAATAGCAGTCCAAATATTACCATTCCAGCACTTTCAACTATTATTGCAGAACTTATCACTCCCGGTAAAAGTACAAATACAAAAATAAGCCATAATCTGTTTTTATTATTAGGCACGTGCTTTTTCGATACTTTATATAGTAGCAGAGCACTCAACAAGTGAAAAATTATCATTGGCAGTCTTAATGCAAAATCATTAGATCCGAAAAAATATATAGAAGTTTTTATTACAAGTTGTAAAAAAGAGATATCTCCATAAAGAATCATTGATTCAGCATGAGAAATTGATAGTGAAGATGTTTGAAAAAAAAGTATAAATGCATCTATTCCTAAAATTAAGAATAAGACGAATCTATGATTCATAGCTTTAAAAAGTTCCCGATTATTTTATGTCCATATTCACTCATAATAGACTCTGGATGAAATTGAACTCCATAAATATCTCTATCTTTTATCTTTATAGCCATTATTTCATCATCATCCGTACTAAATGCTGTTGGTTCTATTATCTGGGGAAGAGACTCTTTATCTACTATCAGTGAATGGTATCTTGTAGCTATGAATTCTTGCGGAAGATCTTTAAAAATCTCGCACTCACTTACTCTTTTCATTGTTGATGTTTTACCATGCATCATATTTTTTGCACGTACAACATCTGCTCCATAAACTTGCGCAATACTTTGATGACCAAGACAAATTCCTAAAATTGGCAATTTATCTTTAAAATAACGTATTGTCTCCAGTGTAACACCCGCTTCATCTGGAGATGCCGGACCAGGTGAGATAATAATTTTCTCAGGATTTAGCTTTTCTATCTCGCTCACACTCATCTCATCATTTCTTATTATCTTAAGGTCAGCACCTAACTCTCTACAATACTGAACGATATTGTAAGTAAAGCTGTCATAATTATCAATCATTAATATCATACTGCTATCCGTTACTTTTTCTTGTTATAAAAATAGTTAGTCGCTTCAACAAAACCATCTACACTACCACAGTCAAATCTTTTACCACTAAATTTATATGCTAAAACTTTTCCTTGTTTTGCCAAGGTCATTAGAGCATCTGTTATTTGTATTTCTCCACCTTTACCAGGTTTAGTAGTTTTTATAATATCAAATATTTCTGGAGTTAAGATATATCTACCTATAATAGCTAAATTAGAAGGGGCATCTTTGGGCTCCGGTTTCTCTACCATGTTATCTACTTTAAAAAGATTATCTTCTATTTCTACACCAGAGATTACACCATATTTATTTGTATGTTCTTTAGGAATTTCTTCAATTGCCACTATACATGAATCAGGATATTTTTCATGTATTTTAGTCATTTGAGACAGCACTGACTCTCCATCATTGTCACATAAATCRTCTGCCAGTATAACTGCAAAAGGTTCATCCCCTATTAATGTCTTTCCTGTAAGAATTGCATGACCAAGACCCTTYATTTCCACTTGTCTTGTATAACTAAAAGTATAGTTGTTTACGATACTTCTAATCTCAGTCATTAGACTTTCTTTTGACGTACCATCAATTTGATGTTCAAGTTCATAAGAKMTRTCAAAGTGATCTTCTATAGCTCTTTTACCTCTTCCTGTAACAATCGCCATAGTGTCCATACCAGCTTCTACAGCCTCTTCAACACCATACTGAAGAAGTGGTTTGGTTAGTACTGGCAACATCTCTTTTGGAATTGCTTTTGTAGCAGGTAAGAATCTTGTCCCATAACSTGCTGCTGGGAAAAGACATTTCTTTATTTTCATATTATTATTTGACATCATAAACCTTAAAGAATTTTAAAGAGTAAGTATACCTATATTGCTCTTTTATTTTACTTACTTCACCTCTTCAAGATTTTCACCTGTACCTAAGAGAACAGCTATCCATCTTGTATTTTCATTTGCATCCAGAACAATTTTAGCCATCATTGTTAATGGTATGGAAAGTAACATTCCTACTATTCCAAGCAACCATCCCCAAAATAGTAATGAAAGAAAAACGACCAATGTAGATAGTCCAAGTCCTCTACCCATAATTTTTGGCTCTAACACTGATCCTATAATAATATTTACCCCAACATATATAGCACTGACTATCAATGCACTTATTGAGCCTAGTTGAATAAGTGTTAATAACACAACTGGTACTGCTGCAATAATAGACCCTATATTTGGAATAAAGTTTAACATAAAGGCTAAAACTGCCCAAAGAAAAGCGTAGTCAGTGCCGACTACTAATAAAGCTATCCAAATTATAAAACCGGTAAATAATGATATTAGAGCTTTTAAAACCATATATCTTTTTATTTTACTAAGTATCTCTTCTATGTTATTAATAACACTATTATCTTTTGTCGCATAAGTTATTTTACTTGTAAAATGTTCTGACTCTAAAAGCATAAATACTACACTGAGCAGTATTACAAACCCATTTGTAAACATTGAGCCGATACTTTGAACTATCCCACTTGATAACTGCATTATTTGTTTAGGGTTTATTATACTTGTTATCTCATCCTCAGGTAGTTCAACTCCAAGACTTACTGCCATTTCAGTTATCTTATGCAGACTTCCTGATAATTGCTGCTCGTAAAAACCTATGTTTGAGCTAAACTCTTGAGCAGATGTTCCGATTAGTTTTGCGACAAACATTAAAAAGATTACAAACATAGTTATTACTAATGTTAACGATAAAACATTTGGTATACYTTTTTTATTGAAGTAATTATATGACGGAGATAGGATAATAGCTATAAAAAGAGCGAGTAAAAAAGGTATTACTATGGATGTAGCACTCTTAACACCAGCTAGAACAATAATGACACTTGCCGATACAATAAAAAAGTATCCTATATTTCTATCTTGCATCTATAAGTCCTTAGTTTAGAATCTGTTTTTTGTTTGTTAATTGCTGTAGATAGTTTGAAATATTTATAAGTGAAAACGTAACTAAAAATATCATTAGTCCTGGAAAGAAACTAACCCACCAAGCAATTTCAATAACTTCTTTTCCACCACTAAGTATTGTTCCCCAACTCATCTGTGGTGCAACAATACCAAGTCCTAAAAAACTTAGTCCTGACTCTGCAAGAATTGCTCCACCTACACCAAATGTAAAACTTACAAAATAAATAGGAGCTAAAATAGGAGCATAATATTTAAAAAGTATTTTTGTTTTACTCACATTTCCTATGTTTAAGATTTTTATAAAGGGCTGTGAAGTAACTCTAAAACTCTCAGAGCGGATTAGTCTCGCTGTTGTCATCCAACCAGTTATAGATATTATTACTATTAAAACCCATGCAGATGCATTTACATAACTGACCAATGCCAAGAGTAAAAAGAAGGTTGGAAATGTTAAAAACAGATCAACCGTAATAACAAAAGCCTTATCAACATTTCCTCTAAAGTATCCAGCCATAGAACCTAAAACCAATCCTATCACAGATGCTATGAAAGCACTTCCAACACCAATAATCAAAGATATTTTACCGCCTTCAATAAGTCTAGCAAGAATATCCCTTCCTAATCTATCTGTTCCTAAAAAATGTTCCAATGATGGGGGGAGAAGGATAGAAGAACTGTCCAATGTATAAGCGTCTATACTATAAAAGAAAGAGCCTAAAAAAGAGAAGACAAGGATAGAAACTAAAACAGCGATACTGAATTTTGGCATCTGTACTACTGTTTTATCCCAAGAAGTGTTTCCATCATCTGGTCAATAGTTGTTATTACTTTTGCTGCAGCACCATATGATGTTTGATACTTAATCAGGTTTGTCATCTCTTCATCTATACTTACTTTTGAGACTGAAAAATATTCTAATTCTGTGGCATTAAACTGCGTAGTTAATGTCTCATTTCTCAAGGTTGCCGCATTTGTTTGAGTACCGACTTCAGTGGCAATAATATCAAACATAGCATATGTAGTAGTATTATATGTTTGTGATCCAACTTGAAAATCAAACTTTTCATACTGATGTTGAACCATACTTAGAGCGACAACATTATCTCCGGCTAAAGGTGTTGCACCTGCAGAAATTAAAGTAGGATTATTTTCAAGTGAATAATTTAACTYCATACTTTGAGCACCATCTCCATCAAAATATCTACTAAGACCAAGAGCACCAGCGAWGTTAGTTCCTGATTCATATGTTGAATCTTTTAAAACATCTTCAATTGAGAAGGCAAAACCTCTTGACTTGGCAAGAGGGTCCATATCTAATTCAAGTGCATTATCTCCACTTGCATATGTAGCCCAGTTAAACTGGATAAAGTCATCTATATCATTGTTAGCATTTCCATCACCATTATCATCAACCTGTGCTTCTATTTGACCTTGAATAGAGTTTGATCCAGGTACACCTGTCATAACTGTAGCTTCATTGATAGTTATAGTTCTTCTTGCAGAGATATTACCATCTACATCATAAACAATAAGATCAAAAGCTCCATTCTTTACATTTAACGATGAGTTTACAATAGAATTTGTAGGGTTTAAATCTAAAGTATTTGATTCCATCTTTGTTGTAGAAGTTCTTGCATAGATATTATTTGTTGATTCTATGAGACCTTTAGCAAAAGCATCCATCTGTGATACAACATTTTGTATAACACCATCTGTCGGCATTCCACTTGTGCTATCAAGAGAAGCTCCACGAAGGTTTAAAATAGAACCTATAACACCACCATTTATCTGTTCAGATATTGGGATAAGAGTACCATCTTGTTTCTYATAGGAGACCTCATAGAAACCGTTAGCATTATTTTCATTTGACAAGTGAATAGGATGGAACGTACTACCATCAACTATATTAAAACCATTTACACTAACTGTGTAACTACCTGTCCTTGTGTTTGATGAGTCATCTATTTGAATATTCGATTCAATCTGTCCAGCATTTGCTTCAGCCCCAATAAGCTTAGCCAAACTTCTCTCGATTACATTTCTTTTATCTCTTAAGTCATTGGCGGTATAAGTATCCCCTGCTTCGGCTATCTCTATTGACTTATTAAGGTCTGCTAACTGTTGCGCTAGGCTATTAACTTCATTTACATTAACTGATAGTTGATTATTTAGTTGAGATTGTAAGTTTTTAACTTGATCTTGCGTATACGCTATGTGTTCTGTAAGAGTTTTTGTTTGTGCGGCGAGTGCTAGTTTTATAGCGTCATTGTCAGGATTATCAGAAAATGTTTGCCACATATCATAATACTTAGTTAGGTCAGCCTTTATACCCACACCATCAATTTCTGGAAAATATGTAGAGAGCTCATCTAGTGTCTTTCTTTCAAAATCACTATATGATTTATCTGATGAAACATCAGTATATCTATCAAAAACAAAATTGTCAAAAACTCTTTTTACATCTTGAACTTGCGCACCATTACCGACATTACCCGGATAAGTTTGCAGAGGAGTAGCAGCTGCAACTATAACTCTTTGTCTAGTATAGCCTTCAGTCTCTGCATTTGAAATATTATGAGCAGTTGTATTGATCCCGACTTGAGCTACGTTAAGACCCGAGTAACCAATATGAAGTGCATTAAATATAGAAGCCATGTTACACTCTCACTTCCAAGATAGATGGGTTTTTAGATGCAACTTTTTTATAGCCTTGCATCTCTGTGGGTACAATTCTTTCTAAGAATGTAYTGTACRGATTACTAACTATCAAAACAAGCCTTGCATAATGTTTATTTACATCTCTAAGGTTATTTAGTTCTATTTTTAAATCATCTAGTTGTATATGTTGCTCTTTACTGATTAGTTCAGGTAAATCCAAATCTGGATTTTTAGTCATTAAAGATGATATTTCATGATCAATCATAGCTTTTTTAGCTTCAAAGCTTTTAAGTTTTTCTTCTTTTATTGATAATCTATCAAATTGTGGATCATTTTTAGCTTCTTTAATATCTGCTATATCAGACTCAGTAATTTTTATTAAATCCCTTAAGTCACTTAAAGCACCCTGTAAATGATGAGACAACATATCTAACCCCTATCTTAATTTGTAAACCTATAGCAACTCTTCAGCAATCTTTTGCGAAAGAGCTTCTAGGTTGATTTTATACTCGCCGGATTCAAGAGCTTGTTTTATTTGCTCCACCTTGCTAGTATCACCTTGCTTTGTAATATTTGTTGTTGCTTTGTCAGTTTCTTTAGACTCGCCAAAGTTACTGGCATAAGCACTGCGAACCGCAGAACTGTTCAGTTGCGAAATCATAACCTATCCTTTAATTGTCTCTATAGACTTTATATTATACAGCTATATCGACAAAAAAAGAAAAATCTTCAACCTTTTGTTAAAGAAAGTTATTGTTGTTTTTGACTTAAAAAGTCAAAAAGCATCTGAGAGAACCCAAAGCTTCCTGCACTTGCTTTTGCAAGTTCCTCTCTATACATTGATTTGTATATTTTATCTCCAGGATCATTCTGCTCTGAAAAAAGATTTTTCTCATCTTTCATAGCATTGTCCATTAACATCTTGAGAATTATAGATTCAAAAGCATCTGTCTGTTCTCTAAGTTTATCCTCATTTGAAGTCGCATCAATCTTTGGAACCATCTGGTTCTGCGACATCATCTGAGCCTGCATATTTATAGAGTTTGTACCATACATAATGTCTCCTTAGATTACTTTCAATTCTGCTGCTATACTACCAGCACTTTTCATAGCTTCCAAGATAGATATAATATCTTTTGGAGTTGCTCCAAGTTTTTGAAGAGAACGAACTATATTTGCTACAGTTGTTGTTCCCTTCTTAGTATATATTTCATTTTGATTTAGTCCGATTACCAAATCATCATCTATAACCATAGAACCTTCAGGCTGAGATGGCGTATCCTGTTCAAGGATCTTYATAGTTATGTCTCCGTGAGTCAAGACTATTGGTTTAACCTCTATATTTACTCCAGCAATTATAGTTCCTGTTCTCTCGTTTATGATAATTCTACTCTTAGGTTTATATAACATATCTATATTTTGCACCTCAGCTAAAAACTCTATCATACTTCTGTTTTGAGGTCTTTTTAGTTTTATTGTTCTTGGGTMCATCGCTACTGCAACTTGTGTATTGTAAAAACTATTTACTGCTTTTNGAATTGCTACACTATTTTGAAAATTTGATTCTTTAAGTGATAGCGTTACATACTCTTGATTGTAAAGGTCAATATTTATCTCACGCTCTACAAAACCACCATTAAAAACTAAACCAACTGTCGGATGCGATTCACTACCCGCACCTCTTGAATTTTTTCCACCAATACTTACAGCACCCTGAGCAAGTGCATATATCTTACCATCAACCCCTTTTAGAGGAGTCATAAGAAGTGTTCCACCCTCAAGCGATTTGGCATCTCCTATAGATGAAACCGTAATATCAAACTTGTCACCCTGTCTTGCAAAAGGAGCTAGAGTCGCAGTTACAACAACCGCTGCAACATTTTTTGATTTGATATCAATTGGGTTCATATCTATATTCATGGCTTTTAACATGTTTGAGATTGACTGAAGTGTAAATTTTGAAGTAGTTCCATCACCAGTTTTTTTAAGACCAACCACGAGTGAATAACCGATAATCTGATTGTCACGAACACCGACGATGTTAGCAACATCATTGATTTTAGTAGCGTAAATAGAAGTAAGAGTAAGTAAGAGTAAAATAATCGTTTTCATAGCTAGTCCTTTAACTAGCTATTACTTAGCAATTCCTATTCCATGTTAGTTTTCTGCTGTAGGCATTTCACCTTGAAAAGGTGGAACGAGGAAAATTTACCCTTCAGGAAACCATAAACCTTGAGCTAACATTAAGGCTTTTAGCTCAATAATAACTTGGTCTACATATTGTTCTGCTGTTACAGGGCTATAACAGTAAACACTCCAATCTGAACTTGGGTCATTAAAGCCACCATTAGGCATTAAAGAACCAACTGAGAATATAAACAAAGCTCTCATAGAAGCCCATGATGTACTATCAGTATAATAATCTGACTTATGACCTGCGCCCATATAGTTACCAGTGTATGTACCTTTAATTACTTGGCTATCAGTTATGTTTTCATTCCTATATAGTTTGTTGCTATTATTCCAACCACCTTGATAATTTAGGTAAATTAAAGCTATTGAACCATTTGTTGCAGGGTCAGGATTTGATTGAAAATTAACCGCCCAATAGCCAACATAAACACTATATACTTTCTCAAGGACTTCACATTGTTCAGTAGTTGGATTCCACACTTGACCCTCAGTACCGCAAAGACATGTTTCAGTAGCACAATCAAAATCTTCTGATATTATTTTCTCCCCAGTCCCATCCAAATAATATACTTCATTAGCTTGCTTATTAGCCCAAGTATCAATATCAGCATCTAAAATCTTAGTACCTCCACAACTAGCTTTTACATATCCGGATATATCTTCTGATACAGTTCCTTGCACATAGTAGAGTTTTTTAGAAGCTGCAAATGGGTAAACTTCTTCACTCATTACGATACTAGAATCACGTATATTTTTCACAGTTATACGATAATTTTTTGTACCTTTTTCTATTTCTTGGTCTATTGCCCACTGAGAAGATGCATTTCTATGTTTTTCAATAGAACTGCTTAAAAAGTCCATAATCACTTTTTTACCTATATCTGTAGATATGTCCCTTCGTCCGTATCCATCTTCAAATGATATATTTTTACCCATATAATAGTCAAATTTATGGAACTGCATATCAGAGCTGTTCTCAATATATTCATTTACAGCATTAAGTGTATATGATCTATTTGGATTTGTTGTTGCATCTAATGTACCTTGATATGCTACTTTATCATTATCAAAATTTATATACGGGTGAAACCCTCTAGGTTCTCTTGTCGGTGAACCTACACTCATCCAACTTACATACTCTTCTAACCATGCATTATCTCTATCACCTTCTGGCTTTAGCATATCTTCATATGCTTTAGCTGTAAAGATATCACCTTTACCATGTGCAACAATAATAATACCATGCCCTAGTCTAATACTCTTTCTGTAGTCATTAATTTGTTTAGATAAATCAATATTTCTATCAACACTATATATATCAAGATAGTTTGTACCACCCGAGTCACTTACAATTTTATCAAACAATTCTTTTTCTTTTTTTGATAATTTTGATAATTTTCCAGCAATGTCAGTTGCTTTACTAAGTCCTCTTGTTAGAACTAACTTCATAATTGTTGTATAAGTATCCCAGCCATCTTCTTCAAGAGATAAAAACATGTATGTATCAAATATATCTCCAACGTATCCATGGGTTTGATTGTATGATGTTTTAAAGTTTAGTTCTCTACTCATCTTTGCTTCATCACCATTGTATTGTTCTAAGAGAATATTATCTTCAATAAAGCCTAATTTTATCTTTGAATCTTCTTCACTTGTCATAATGCTATTAGCAAAATATATATCATTAACACACTCATCTATCTTCGGTGTATTTGCTTGAAGAGACAATGAAAAAAACAGTAAAAAGACTAAAATAATATACTTTTTCATTATTTAGCTCCAAGTAAAGATGCAACATTGAAGTTACACTTCTCTTTAAGCTTATCATACTTAGTAGACTCATACACTCCACCACTAAGTTGAGCATCGTATTCTAGATAAGCTTTAACTCTTGATTTTCTGTTTAATTGTAGATTCTTAAAATCTTTACTTATATATCGATTTACCAAAACTGGATCACCAAAAGTTTTAGCACTTCTTTTAAAATAT
>NVRL01000044.1 GCA_002732645.1 Sulfurimonas sp.
ATGAAGCTTAAGCTTCATTTTACAAATAGTTACGCTCTACCAGAAAGCATACCATGGATAGTCATAGGTTTAAGTGCATAAACTTTCAATAACCACCAGATCCATCTCTCTTTAGTTGGGTCAAGTGGGAATGAAGCAGCATTTACACCACTACCTGTTTTTTTAGAAGCCCAGTTGAACTCAGCTAGCATAACAGTACCGATACTTGTAATAAGTGGACATACTGTATAACCGTCAAATTTACTTGGTAATGACTTGCCTTCCATAGTTGCGATCATATTATCAACAACAACTTTGTATTGTTTACGAGCAGTTCCACCAGTTTTACCCATTGGAACAGCAGCAATATCACCTAAACACCATACATTTTCAAATTTAACATGGCGAAGAGTCTCTTTATTTACCGGAACCCAACCTTTAGAAGAACCAACAGCTGATTTACCAACAACTTCTGGAGCTTTCATAGGAGGAGTAACATGCATAAAGTCATAAGGAACTTCAACACGCTCGTGTTTAGTAACCATTACGTACTCTTCTAAATCCTCATCAAATTCACCTTTTTCTTTCCAGTGGTGATCAAATATAGCAACTTTATTAGCAGTATCTACTTCTACTAGATTATGCTTATAGTGCCATTTGAAACCTCTATCTTTGAATTGTTGAACGATTGCAGTATGGTAATCTTTAATACCGAACATTCCTCCACCATTTGGATAGAAAGTTAACTCAACTTTATCTCTAACACCAGCTTCTTCAAGTCTAGAGTTCATTAGATACATAATTTTCTTTGGAGCACCACCACATTTAATAGGTGTATTTGGGTGAGTAAACACAGCTTGTAACTTCTCAGAACCTGTGTGAGTTTTTGCTTTAGCAATTAACTCTTCAAAGCCTCTCCATGTTGCAGTTGCACCATCTTGGAAATATATCGAGTGAAGACCATCTTTACCGATACCACTACCTTTAACAGCAGAGTTGTCTTTAGCAGCTGATGTAATAACACCATCAAGACCTTTAATAGCTGCGTAGTTAAGCATAAGACCAGTAGCGATAATCATTTGATCGTAAGAAACTTCTTTTGAACCATCAACAGTAACAGAGTTATTTGCAGGATCAAATGCAGTTACACTGCCTTTGATTAGTTTAACGCCGCTTGGTAAATAATCATCTCTTTTGTATTGAATATCTGAAATATCCCAAAGACCAGCACCTACTAGAGTTTGACCTGGTTGGTAAGATACAGATAAAGGATCTGGCTCAATTACAGTGATATCAGCATTTGATAAAGAGTTGTTAAGTCTTGCAGCAGTACTCATACCAGCTAAACCACCACCAACGATAACAATTTTACCTTTTGCACTTGAAGCAGATGCTACTGAAGCACCTACTGTAGCACTTGCTAAAATTGATGCAGCCATTGGAGACACACTTAAATATTTCATAGCTTCACGACGAGACATAATCTCCGGATGCTTATCTACTTCATTTAGAATCTCTTCTAAGATTTCGTTTTTTTTCATACTACTTCCCCTGTATTTTGATAAAGTGAAATGATTGTACATGTTAGAGGCTTAATTTTTTTTTAAAAATGCTTTAAGTTGGTAAGTTTCATGCTATTTATCACATTTAAGTGATAGTATKTKTARTWYTWRCAWWWWMTTTTTATAAAATAATTTTAAAAATAGATTTCTAAAAAGTGTTGAAAGTGTGTAAACTAGGGGTTTTTGAGAGTTTTTATTATAATAGTTATAAGTTAATCGAATTTTACTATCGTGAGAGTATAAAGAGCTCAAGAAGAGCTCTTTAACATTATTTAATATCTATATCTGAAATATACACGGATATCTTGTGCTGTTTCAACATCGTCTCTTGATGGGTCAGCTTTTGCTTGAGCCATAGTTAGTGGAGCTCCACCATCACCAAAGAAACCATTTGAACCAGTGTAGTCATAATTTAAATAAGTATATCTTATTTGCATAGAAAATACATTGTCAATAATTGGTTGAGTCCAGTATGCTTCATAAGCAGTACCACGAACAGCCATTTTTGAACCAATCATAGTATCTTCACCGTAAGTAAATGGTCTCCAATACTTAGAACCTTGGTTATATTCTAGACCAAATTTACCACCAGTTAAGTTTGGCATTTGAGTACCAATCCAGTAAGATGTACCAGTTTCTTTGTCAGCACTACCTAGCATGTTAATGCCGTCAGGTCTTGTCTGTGACATTGCAAATGAAGCAAAGATGATAGTATTGTCTAAGAAATCATTAATTTCATCCCCGATGCCATCAATTTTACCAGAGATAGCTGCTCCATCCATTTCCCCAAGACTTTTCATAAGCATCGCAGGATTTGTTGGACCAATTGGATTAACTGGGTTAAATGTAGGGTTACCCATTAAACCTGGTACATTAAATCCACGATAGTAATTTGTCATTAATGAATATTGACCATCATCATAAGGTTTAAAAATTACACCTATTAAATCTGTATTATCCAAACCACCATCAACATGAGTGTAGTCTGGTTGAGAAACRCCTCCAGTAGGTGCTCCTGCTACGTAAGTAGCTCCAGCTGCCCAACTTGCTGCATTTGTTAGCCCACGACCAAGACAAAGCTTAACATACATACCAGATACATATTTATCCAATTTTATACTAGCACTTGCCCCGTCAAATTCCATATTGATTACGTGACCTAGTGGAGACTTTGCTTTATCATCATCTCTGAGGTTGATTAAGTAACCACCAGTTGAAGGACGACGACCAACACTTAGTGTTGTTGGGAATCCACCAACAGTAGGAGTCCATAACCAGTATGCTTCTCTAACTTTTAAAGTATCATCTGTTAAGTTTTCATTAATAACCCAGTCAAAAGTATCAAAACCCATTCCTGTACCACGTTGGTTATAGCTAGCACCGAAAGCTTTATTAAAAGATAACTGACCTTTAAATAGCATAGTATCAGTAGGAGCGTAACCCATACCTAACCATAAACGGTTTGAGTATAGAGCATCATTACTATACTCTTTTCCACTAACAGTTTTGTACTGTAAATTGTCATAAGAAGTTCTAAAGTCAATATCAAATTTAATATTATCTTTTGCCGCAAGTGAATTTACTTTACTGATTTTTTTAGTATTTTTCTTTTGTTTTTTCTCTAACTTTTGAACTTTTTCAGTTAGTGCATCAATTTGTGCTTGCATATCTACATTAGCATAAAGAGCTGTACTTAAAAAAGCAACTGTTGAGAGTGCGATTATTTTTTTCATGTATTTCCTTTTTTTATTATAAAAATATCACGTATTATAGCATAATTATAATTATAACCATCAATTATAAGAAATTATTATAATAAGTTATTGTAATAATTGTTGTCAGTAGTTTATTATAGTTAAGCTAGTAGATTTTATTTACTAGTAGTTGTAGTGAGACTCTACCGTTAAATTCATTTTTTGCAATTGTATAACTGCAAGATAGTTTTCTGTCTGTTGGCATTTCTAAAACTTGTCTAAATAGAACTAGTTCCTGAGTCTTTCTATCGTGAGGGAATTGTCTTAGTGTGATTCTACAGTGTGATTTTTCCTTACCCATAGTCTTGATACTTACAACCTCTGCATCTTTAAATAAGAAAGATGGACGGTGATTTGCTTCACCATATGGTTCAAAGTTTTGCAGTAAATTAAGTAGTTCAAAATCTATATCATCGCTAGAGAGTATACCCATTACTTTATCTTTAGGTATAAAATCATCAGGGTCTATTGACGAAGCACTTTTATTTATGGCGTCTCTAAAAGTGTTTATATCTTCTTCTTTTAGTCCGAGCCCTGCCGCCATTTTGTGACCGCCAAACTTAGTTAACAGTTGTTCATTTGCCTTTATAAGCTCGTAGATGCTGACATCTCCGATACTTCTAGCACTTCCTTTAGCAACACCGTTTTCTATACTAAGTACTACCGCAGGTTTACCGAACTTGTCAACAAGTCTAGCTGCAACGATGCCAACAACACCCTCATGCCAGTTCTCTTTAGCAACTACAATCACATCTGCATCTGCATCAGCTTCTGCTATCGCTTCTTTTGTAGCCTCTGCTTCTGTCTCTTTTCTAAGATCATTTAGTTTACCCAAGAGCTCAAACTGTTTGTATGCTTTGTTTGTATCAGTAGCTGTGAAAAACTCTAGGGCTATGGAAGCATCTTCAAGCCTTCCTGCAGAGTTTATTCTAGGAGCAATTTGAAATGCGATGTCTTCAGAAGTAATAACAGACTTATTTAAAAAGTCTCTAATAATTATAGAAGCCGGTCTATTTGAGGAAATTAAAACTTTTAGTCCCTCTTTTACAAGCGTTCTATTTATATCTATTAGCGGCATAATATCAGCAATGATTGCTATAGCTAAGATATCTAAGAATTGTTTCATATCAATAGAGAGATTTAACTCTTTTTTCACAAGTGCTAAAAGTAACCAAGCTACTTGTGCTCCACAAATCTCTTTAAAAGGATATTCACAAGATGAGAGCTTTGGATCTACTATAGAGTAAGCATCTGGAAGAGAGTCCCCTGGAGTGTGGTGATCTGTAATAATAAGGTCAATTGCTCTCTCTTTACAAATATTTGCTGCTTCTAGAGCTGAGATGCCATTATCTACAGTAATAATTAAGTCAGCATCTACTCTATCTAAAACAGTTGGACTAACACCGTAACCATCTTTGAAACGGTTTGGGATTATTGCATCTAAAGGGTAGGGTATTTGTCTAAAAAAATCTACCATAATGGCAGTTGAACTTACCCCGTCTACATCATAGTCACCGACAAGAGCTATTCTTTTGTTTTCTCTTATAGCATCTGCTATTTTTTTAGCTGATTTCTCGGCATCGTGAAGTAGGATAGGGTTTGGGATTTGTGAGAGTTTTTTATCTTCACCATCGAAGCGACAAGAAAGCAGCTCAAATAGAGCTTGCTTGTCTAAAGTTGGTACACTATTCAGCACTCAAATTTGCTTTTACAAATGCTAGTATAGCAGGGTTTGGAGTTTGTAGTCTTGAAGTAAATTCAGGGTGAAACTGAACACCTAAGAACCAAGGATGACCTGCTATCTCTACTGTCTCTATAAGGCCGTTAGACTCACCTGTTACAATCATACCGGCTTTCTCTAACTGTTCACGGTAAGTTGGGTTTGCTTCATAGCGGTGACGGTGTCTCTCGTAGATAGTTTTGGCACCATTATAGGCTTCTCTTAAGATAGATCCCTCTTTTGTATCACAAGGGTACTCACCAAGTCTTAGAGTTCCTCCCATAGGTGATTTATGAGTTCTAAGTTGAGTATCTCCACTCTGGTCTAAGAAGTTGTCTATTAGATAAATCATTGGATGTGGAGTCTCTTCATCAAACTCGATAGAGTTAGCACTCTCAAGACCAAGAACGTTTCTAGCATACTCAACAAGTGCTAGTTGCATTCCAAGACAGATGCCAAGATATGGAACTTTGTTTTCACGAGCATACTGTATAGCTAAGATTTTACCCTCAACACCACGAGACCCAAAACCACCTGCAACTAAAACAGAGTCACAATCACCTAGAAGTGCTTCAGCACCTCTCTCTTCTATCTCTTCAGAATCAACCCAGCAAATTTCAACTCTTGTATCAAGATGCGCACCTGAATGAATAAATGATTCTGTTAAAGATTTGTAAGCTTCTTTTAGTTCAAGATATTTTCCAACAAAACCAACAACTACACGGTTTTTAGGCTGAACAATTTTTTTAACTAAAGAGTCCCACTCTTCCATGTCTGGATTAAGTTCTCCAAGGTCTAGCTCTTTTGCGATAGGCTTTAAGATATGTTGTCTTAAAAAAGTTACAGGAACGTCATAAATAGTTGAAGCATCTAGCGCTTCGATAACACTGTCTTGTGGAACATCACAACTCATAGCAAGTTTTTTCTTGAAAGTCTTTGGAAGTGGTCTTTCACTTCTTGCGATAATCATTTGTGGTGTAATCCCGATACGGCGAAGTTCTTGAACAGAGTGTTGAGTTGGTTTAGACTTCATCTCTCCCGCAGCTTTGATATAAGGAATAAGTGTTACATGTATGAAAAAAGTTCCGGCAACTTCATCATCATGTTTCATCTGACGAATAGCTTCCATAAAAGGTAAGCCTTCTATATCTCCAACAGTTCCACCAAGTTCTACAACAAGAATCTCATGACCCTTGCCAGCTCTTTTTATGCGGTTTACAATTTCACCAACAATATGAGGAACAACTTGAATAGTCTGACCAAGATATCCGCCTGCTCTTTCTCTTTCAATAACAGAAGAGTAAACCTGTCCGGTAGTAAAGTTGCTGGACTTTAAGAAAGAAGTATCAAGAAATCTCTCATAGTTACCAATGTCAAGGTCAGTTTCTGCACCATCTTTTGTAACAAAAACTTCACCATGCTCTAGCGGACTCATAGTTCCAGGGTCAACGTTGATATAAGGGTCTATTTTTAACATACCAATTTTTTTACCTGAGTGTTTAAGTAAAGTACCAACACTGGCAGCCGTAATCCCTTTCCCAAGAGAACTTAAAACCCCACCGGTAACAAAAATGTATTTAGTCATGTAAAAACTCCAAAAATATTTTAATAATCGCGAATTATAGTATAGAATCTCTTAAAATCTGTATAGCTATATTTAGTACCTAGAAATAGTGCTATAATAACTATTAAAAATTGAGAAGGCGATTATGGAAACTACATTACTCTACGTTGTAGCTGCTTTAGGTATATCAATAATAATAAATATATTTTTGAAAAAACTTGGTGTATCACAAATAATAGGTTACATTATAACTGGTACTATTATCGTTTATGCCTTTGACTTGAGACATATGAATGAGTCCCATACTTTAGAGATGGTTGGTGAATTTGGTATAGTTTTTTTGATGTTTACAATTGGTCTTGAGATATCTTTGTCCAAGATGGGAACAATGAAAAAAGAGATATTTGGAAATGGTTTAATGCAGGTTGCCTTTACCGCTATAGCTGTATATTTTATAACTCTTTATGGATTCAATCTTTCTGTTAAAACATCACTGATTATTGCTTTGGCTTTTGCCCTATCTTCAACAGCTGTTGTTTTGAGTTATCTGAAAAGTTCCAAAGAAATTTATAAACCTTATGGGCAAATATCAACAGGGATTCTCATCTTTCAAGATATTGCTGTTATTCCAATTTTAATACTTATAGGTTTCTTGACAACAGAGGGCGATCAGAGTTTATACGAGATAATAACACATACAATTATTAGTGCCATTATTGTAATAGGTTTTTTATTCATTGTTGGGAAAAGACTTATGACATGGTTACTACACTTCTCCGCATCTTCTGAAGTAGATGAACTTTTTATGGGCTCAGTTCTATTTATTGTAGTAGCTGCTTCTCTTTTAGCACATTATATGGGGTTTACATACTCTCTTGGAGCCTTTGTAGCTGGTATGATTATCGCTGAAACTAAATATCACCATAAAGTGGAAGCAGATATAGCACCATTTAAAGATATATTACTTGGAACATTTTTTGTAGTAGTTGGAATGAAAATAGATATCGCAGTTTTTATTGATAAAATAGGTATTATTGTTTCAATTTTCATTGGTGTATTTATCTTAAAAAGTATAATAATGTATCTAATGCTACGTATTACATCAACTCATAGAAGATCTCTTAAAGCAGCCCTTGCACTTTCTCAAGTTGGAGAATTTTCTTTTGTTATCTTTGCCCTAGCCGGTATGGGTGGACTTATAGAAGAGGAGTTAGGGCAGCTATTGGTTTTAATAGTTATTTTTTCTATGGTTGTAACACCATTTTTTATAACAAGAATACCAGCAATTGTTGAATACTTAAGCGGTAAAAAAGATGTTGTTGAAGATATGTCAGCACTTGCTACTAGAAAAAATCATGTTATTGTTTGTGGGTACAGTGTGGTAGGTAAATTTGTAACCAAACAACTAGATAAATTAGATGCGCCATATATAGTTATTGATAATTCACACAAGCATGTTAAAGAGGCTTTAGCAAATGGATTGGAAGCTTATTTGGGTGATGCTTCAAAGAAATCAATTTTGGATGCAATACATGTGGAAGATGCGGCTTCAGTTATTGTCACACTTGATAATATTGAGAAAAAAAGACTTATATGTGAGGCTGTACTTCAGCATACAAAAGATGTGAACTTGGTTGTAAAAGTTATATCCCTTGAAGAAAAAGAAAAATTAGAAGATTTAGATATAACAGTAGTGGTTGATGGAAAACTTGAAGTTGCTAGAGTGTTAGTTGAGAGGATGATTACTTGTAAGCTCAACTATAAGTAGACTAGCTTTAGTGGACACAGCAGCCACAGCGAACTTAGTTCCCTCTTGAACCTGGTTTTATAGCTTTACTACCATCTTTACAAAGTGGACAAGCATCCGGTGCGTACATTTCAAAAGTAAAGTCAGCTAGTGCAAAAAATGGAATATCTTGCGGAAGTTTACAGTTTGGTTTTCTATCAATGTCGCTATTTTCACGTTTACAAAAGCCACGGTTCGCAAGTGCGGCTGCACCAACAATTTCTCCGCCAAGCTCTTTAACCGCATGCGCTGCTTCCATTGCAGACCCTCCAGTTGTAATTATGTCTTCACACATTAAAACCTTTTCACCCTTACTTACTTCAAAGCCTCTACGGATATTCATAACACCATCAACTCTCTCAGCAAATATAAAACGAACGTCTAATGCTTGAGCCAATGCAAAACCAGCGATAAGACCGCCAAGTGCGGGAGCACAAACGGTGTCTATCTCAAGGTTGCTGGCTTTGATCTGCGCAGCTAATTCATCTGCAAGTAGTTTAGCTGTTTTTGGATCTTCTAAAACTTTTGCAGACTGTAGGTAAAACTGTGAGTGATTCCCACTACTTAGTTTAAAGTGCCCTTCTAAAAGAGCATCTGCATCCATGTATATTTGTTTAATATCCATCGTTATTAAACTTTTAATATTTCAGCTTCTTTATCTTTTAAGATGCTGTCAATATTTGTTATAAATTTATCAGTGATTTTTTGGATATTTTCTTGAGCAGACTTAGAATCATCAGTAGTGATCTCTTTATCTTTTTCAAGTTTCTTGATCTGATCGTTTGAGTTTTTTCTATCGTTTCTGATTGAAACTTTTGCGTTTTCACCCATGCCTTTCATTTGTTTTGCAGACTCTTGTCTCTGCTCAACTGTCATTGCTGGGAAAAATAGTTTAATCTGGTCACCATCATTATTTGGAGTTGCTCCAATATTTCCTGCTGAAATCGCTGATTCAACATCTGCTAGTAAGTTTTTTTCCCAAGGGTTTACAACTATAGTTGTAGCATCTACAGCTATTACAGAACCAACTTGGTCAAGCGGTGTAGGAGTTCCATAGTAATCAATTTTTACATTATCTAATACAGATGTAGTAACCTTACCTGTTCTAAGTGTTTTAAAATCTCTTTGCATATGCTCTATGCTTGATTTCATCTTTGTTTCACATGCGTTGAATATCTCGTTTAGCATTTGTTTTCCTTGATTGTTTGAAAAATAATTACGCTATTGTAGCAAGAATTTTTTTAAATGATATAAAAGTGTTAAAAAAAGGGGTTTTGAGAGAGCTTAAAAATAGCTGCAAATATGCAACTATTTTGTAGCTGGAGTTTCTTCTTTAGCTGGAGCTACTGGAGCTTCAACTGGAGTAACAGCAGTAGGAGCTACTACATTTGTAGTCTCAACCATGTTGTCAACTACTGAAGATTGTGCCGAGCTAGAGTACAGATAACCTAAAGCGATTGTATTTGAAACAAATAAAAAACCTATAAGAAATGTAGCTTTTGCTAAAAACGCATTTGGTCCCTTAGCACCAAAAACAGACTCATTTGAGCCACTATATGCACCAAGACCTATGCTTGAGCTTTTTTGTAGAAGTACAGCTATTACTAGTATTACTACTAAAACGATCTGAACAATAAGTAAAAAACTAGTTGTCATTTATATATCCTGAGTTTAAAAAGTGGCGAATTATACCCAAAAAAACAACATAATACAATTTTAGGTATAATTTCAAAAAAATTTGGATAATAATGAAAGATTTTAGAAATATAATATTTGTTTTAGTGGTTGCTGTTTTTATTTTACAAATGTATGTCTCAAAGCAAGATGCAATAGCACAATCAAAAAATCAAAAACCTACAGTAGCTCTTAGTACATTTGCCCTCTATGACATCGCTAAAAATATTTCACAAGATAGTATAGACTTAGTAATGATTTTACCTTTGGGTGTAGATGCTCACAGTTTCGAGCCAACACCAAAGTTAATGGCAGAGATAATTGGAAGTGCCCTTGTTGTCTACAGTGGAGCAGGACTTGAACCATGGACTTCTTCATTTGAGTTTAAATCAAAAGTGATAGATATGAGTAAGTCAGTTAAATTACTAGAACCTAGAGATGAGCATGATAGTCATGCTCACCATGACCATGGGCATAGTGCTGTAGACCCACATTACTGGTTGGATATTCAAAATATGATTACTGCTACAAAGCTTATGAGTGTAGAGTTCATAAATTTATTACCAGAAAATACAGAACTATATAAGATAAACACTCAAAAGTATATAGGAAAGCTAAAATCTATAGRTGCTAAATATAAAAAATTACTTTCAAATTGTARAARAGAAACAATTATTGTAAATCATAATGCTTTTTCATATTTAAGTAACAATTATGGTTTTAATGTAGAAGCATTAAGTGGACTATCTCCAGATGCACAGCCAAGTGCCAAGAATATGGTAAGACTTATAGAGTATGTAAGAGAGCATGATGTCAAAACTGTATTTTTTGAGAGTTTTGTAAGTGATAAAGCTATGAAAAGTATAGCTAATGAAGCAAAAATAAGTGTTGATGTACTTCAACCGCTTGGAAATATTACAGCAAAAGAAGCAGCAAAAAATCTTAGTTATGAAGAGATTATGCTAGATAATTTAGAAAAAATATCTAAAGCCTTGGTTTGCGAATGAAATTTACATTACCAATCTTTGATGTAAAAAATCTATGCTTTAGTATTGGAGATCAGGAGATACTTTCACATGTTTCTCTTGAGATTTTCAGTGCTGATTATATTGCAATAATTGGACCTAATGGTGGTGGAAAAACAACGCTTATCAGAGTTCTTCTTGGTCTTGAAAAACAGACAAAGGGAGAGGTTAGGATATTTGGTAAGTGTGTAAAAGATTTTAAAGAGTGGCAAAGAATAGGTTACGTGCCTCAACGTGCGACCCATGTAGATGTGAACTTTCCTGGAACTGTAGAAGATGTTGTAAATATGGGTAGAACTTCTCAAAGAAAACTATTCTCAAGAATGAGTGAAGAAGATAAAGCTTGTGTCTTAGATGCAATGAATAAGATGGATGTTAACGAATTAAAAGACAAGATGATAGGTACTCTTTCAGGCGGGCAGAGACAAAGAGTTATGATAGCAAGAGCTTTGGCCTCAAAACCTGAGGTTTTGATTCTTGATGAGCCTAATACCGGAGTAGATATGGTTTCTCAAAAAAGGTTTTATGCTCTTTTAAAGAAGTTGAATCAAGAAGAGAAAATCACTATAGTTTTTATCACTCATGACATAGGTGTTATAGCTGATGATATTGCAAGGCTCTTTACGATTAATCAAAAAGCGATTATATGTAATAATCCAAAAGAAGCTCTTAGTTGTGAAGAAATGAGCGAGCTATATGGGATAGAAGCACACTTGCTTCATAACCATAAGCATGAGCATTAGGAGCTATAGATGCTAGAAATGTTTGAATATGATTTTATGCAGAGAGCTTTTTTAGCAGGCATGATAATTGCTGTGTTAGCATCTGTTAGCGGTACCTTTATAGTCCTTCGTCGTTACTCTATGATAAGTGAAACACTTGCACACTCTGCTTTAGTTGGTGTAGCAGTAGGTCTTGTTGCAGGATTTAACCCTCTTTGGATGGCAGTGATAGTCTCAATACTCTCAGCTTGGCTTATAGAGTATCTTAGAGCTAACTTTTCACTATACTCAGACGCAGTACTGGCAATAATATTATCAGGCTCACTTGCTATCGCTGTTATAATAGTCTCACTAGGCGGAGCATTTAATAACTCTCTATTTTCATATCTTTTTGGGTCAATTTTATCTGTTAGCAGTACAGATGTTATTACTATTTCAGTCTTKGGAGTACTGTGTCTAAGTATTTTACTACTTTTCTCNAAAAGAGTTTTACTTTATCGCTTATGATGAAGAGGTGGCAAAAACAAGTGGTATAAAAGTTAAACTACTTAATTTCTTGCTTGTCAGTATTGTAGCTGTCATCATAGCTTTATCTATTAGAGTTGTAGGGAGTCTACTTATAGGTGCTCTAATGGTTATTCCAACTGTATCAGCACTTCAGTATAAGCAGGGCTTTGTTAGAACACTTCTTATCTCTTTAGCTTTTGCTCTGATGAGTGTAGCATCCGGTATGACTCTTTCTTTCTACTTCTCTCTCCCTTCCGGAGCGACAATAGTTCTATCTATTTTAGTAGTGTTTATCATCTCATTATTTGTTAACAAGCGATGAAGGTAAGTTCAGAATTTTCCAAACATGCACAGCATTATGGCTCCTATAATGTTATTCAAAATAAGGTTATAAAGAGACTGCTAAAAAAAGTCAAAGATAAACCTAAAAATATTTTAGATCTTGGTTGTGGAAGAGGAGCACTTCATAATAGTATTAACTGGAAGTATGAGCACTTTACCGGTGTAGATTTCGCACCAGGAATGCTAGAGTTGCACCCAAAGACAAAAAACTGTGAGTGCATCTATGGTGATTTTAATGACCAAATACTATTTGAGAATCTATTAACCTATAGATATGATCATATCTTTTCAGCATCTGCTTTGCAGTGGGCACAAGACCTTAATATGGTTTTTAAGAATATAAAAAGTCTGAATTCTCCCATCTCATTAGCTATTTTTAGTGCAAACACTTTTAAAACTCTGAATGAAACAGCAGGTCTGACTCCCTTACTAAGAAGTGCAAAGGAGATAGATAAGCTTCAAAGGAAGTATTTTGATGCAGATTTTGAAGTTGTTGAGTRTAGGTTAGAGTTTGAATCTACTAGAGATATGTTTAAGTATATAAAAAACAGCGGTGTAAGTGCTTCAAGAAAAGTGCTAGATTATAAACAGACAAAAAAACTTATGCAGGATTATCCATTAAATTATTTGGAATTTGAAGTAGTATTTATACACTCTCGTTAAGAACTATCTCTTTTTCTAAGTTATATAACTCATATCTAATATATTTAAAATTTTCACTATAAGACGTATCTTGGAGTTTAAATAACTCTTCTAAAACTCTAGAAGACTCTTGTGCTCTTTTGAAGTTTGCAATAATTATGCTTTTAATATCTGTACGATTTAGTTCACTCTTTGTAGTTGGACGTAATACATCATTTGTACTATCTCTGTTAATAAGTAACTGGTCAATTTCATCAATGCGAGATTTATGTCTAAGTTCTTTTAGTTTAGATGAGAAGTCTTTGTTGTTATCTCGATATCTCATGATATCTTCTACAACTCGTATCCCTTCTTTAAGGCGGTTAATATTAGCATCTACCACCCGAAAAAGTTCAGGTGATAAGTTTTGATTAGTCATCGTTACCAAAAATACCAAATAGGTGAAGTAAGGCAGTAAAGATATTTAAAAAGTCTAAATAAAGTGCAATTGCTCCATCGATTGGAGTTTCATATGCACCTCTCATAATGTTTTGCGTATCATAAATAACTAATATGCTGAATAAAAATACAACAGCACCAGATATCATAACACTAAGCATTGGGTTGCCTAAAAAGATATTTATAACAGAGAACCCTATAATTACAAAAAGAGCAATCATTAATGGCTTACCATAACTTGTAAAGTCTTTAGTAGTCTTAATAGCATAGAAGCTCATAGCACCAAATACTACAGATGTCATTGCAAATGCATTACCAATAATCGCTCCACCACCACTCATTCCAAGTGTCTTTGCAAGTAAAGGAGCAAGCATTAAGCCTGTCATAAATACAAAAGCGAACATAACCATAAGGTTTATCCCAGGCTTATGCTTTACAAAGTGTAGTCCTATAAGAAGACCAATCTCTAAAATAAACAGTGGTAAAAACCAAGCTGCTATTGTTCCTGCAAGAGGAACACCAACATAAGCACCAACTGCACCAGCCATCATAGATGCTGCAAATAGTTTATATGTCTCTTTTACAAAAGAGATGATTTGAGTATCACTTTTTGTCGCATTTTCATAAGCAAAAGAGTTACCTCTTGCGTAATCACGATCATATAGTCCCATATTTTTTCCTCATAATAATATTGTTTGACAAGAATTCTATATATAAAGAGTTAATACATAGCAACAAGCAACGTTTTATTAATAATAAAGCTTTTATTTTGTAAGTATATGTAAGCTGATATTTAATAATGTCAAAAAAGTATTGAGTAGAATTAACACTATTTAAAAACTTTTCAAATTCTTACTCAGAACCCTTGACATTGAAACCTGCTTTGTCTATAATTCCCATCCACAAACAAAGAGACCTTGTCAAAAAGGGCTAGAGAGACTTCGAGTTGAAGCTTTTGAKATTGTTTGAGATCATTGAAAACTAAGCAAGTAAATAGACTTAATAACTAACGAAACAGTTAGTAATTAGCTCATTAATAAGTTTACTTAGAAATAAC
>NVRL01000045.1 GCA_002732645.1 Sulfurimonas sp.
AAGACAATTTTTGTCTTATTTAAATATGATAAAGTACCAATATTAAATTCATAAAGGAAAATATATATTATGACTAATGAAATTGTAAATTCAGCACTTTCAAAAGTTATGTATCCTGGTTTTACTAAGGATATTGTAACTTTTGGTTTTGTTAATAGTATAGAAATTAATGGAAATGATGTAAGTTTCAATGTAGAGATTACATCAAGTGCTCCTGAAGTAGCACAGCAGATCAAAGATGATGCAACAACAGAGCTTAAAGCTGTTGGTGCATCAAATGTAACATGTAACATCAATGCTCCAAAAATGCCGGAAACTGCACAACCAAAAAGCAAAAATATTGCTCCACAAGTTAAAAACTTTTTAATGGTAAGTTCTGGTAAAGGTGGAGTTGGTAAATCAACTACATCTGTAAATATTGCTATAGCTCTAGCTGCTCAAGGTAAAAAAGTTGGTTTACTAGATGCTGATATCTATGGTCCAAATATCCCTCGTATGATGGGTGTACAAAATGTTAAACCAGAAGTTAACGGAAATAAAGTTCTTCCTATTAAAGCTTATGGTATAGAGATGATGTCAATGGGTTCACTTATGGAAGAGGGACAGTCACTTATGTGGCGTGGTGCTATGATTATGAAAGCTATCGAGCAATTTTTAAGAGATATATTATGGTCTGAGTTAGATGTATTAGTTATCGATATGCCTCCTGGAACTGGTGACGCTCAGCTTACTTTAGCTCAAAGTGTACCAGTAACTGCTGGTCTTGTTGTAACAACTCCTCAAGCTGTTGCTATTGATGACTCTCGTCGTTCATTAGATATGTTCAAAAAACTTGATATTCCAATTGCAGGAATCGTTGAGAATATGAGTGGATTTATCGCACCGGATACTGGTGTTGAATATGATATTTTTGGTAAAGGAACTTCTCAGCCTATGGCAGATGAGTTTGATACTAAAATAATCGCAGAGATTCCAATTGAACCAAGTATTAGAACTGGTGGAGATGAAGGTAAACCAATTACTTTTGTTAATCCTACTTCAGAGACTGMTAAACGTTATTCAGCAGCTGCAGAGTCTATCTGGGCTACTATTGAAGCAGTAAATGCAAAGGGTGGGGCTTCAAACGAGTCAGTGCAACCAACAACACCTCCGGGTGTATCAGCTTGTTCTGTATAGAGTAAGTTTTTCTGCACAAAATTCAAATAGCGGCGCACTTGCGTCGTTAGCTCCTCGTCACGTACGAGAGTACGCTTCCTCGTCACTGCCTAGCAATTACACCACTCTTTAAATTCTTTACTTTAGARWTSTNMTWYWTGAATANGWTTATATCAATCTTTGTTTATGATAAAATTAAAAGAGTAGTGGAGGTACAAGGCATGTTTGAGGAAGCGTACTATAAGTACGTGACGAAAACAACAACGCAAGTCAAATGCGCTGCTATTTTTACTTTTAGCTAACGAAGGTCTCCGCTTTCACCCATCTCTTTTTCATAGTTAATTATTTTATTTCTACCGGTAGTCTTAGCAACATATAGAGCGGTGTCAGCGAATTTTATACACTTCCAGATAGTATCGCCATCTTCAGGGAATTTAGCTATACCTATACTCATAGTCTTTCTTAATGTCTCACCAGTTCCAACATCAAAAGAGAGTGCAGCAAAAGCAGAGTGGATTTTTTTAGCRACTTCTTGAGTTCCCTCATCACTTGCATTATGAAGCATAACTACAAATTCTTCCCCACCATACCTGATAGCAAGGTCTGCTTCTCTAATATTGTCCTTTAGAACTTTACCGATTTCTACAATTACTCTATCCCCAACATCATGACCGTAAGTGTCATTTACCATTTTAAAGAAGTCAACATCAAGCATCATTACAGAGTAAGTCTCTTTTGATCTAGCAGCTTGGTGCATAATCTTATCAATAACCTCTTCTAAGAATCTTCTATTATAAAGACCCGTCATACCATCTCTAAGTGAAGTGTCTTTTAATTTTTCCATTAAAATCTGACTCTCAATAACAGGCTTAGCGGCTTCAAAATAGTGTTTAATACTTGTTATGTGAGATGTGATCTCTTCTACTTCACTCTCACTTTCTCCAGTGATAGATATAGTTAAAGATACATCATTATTGATAGTAAATGGTATACATACGTAATTTTGTTTTTCTGAAAGACAAGCTTGGCAAAGATTTGGAAACTCGCTAGAAATTGTTACACTTTTGGTTCTGTATGCTCTACATTCACCAGCATCTTTATTTACTTTTTCTTGACATATTAATGCTTCATCATCAGTAGCGAAAAATAGTTTTCTTTCATGAGTAACATTATTTGTTTCATAGAGTGCAAAACATTTTAAGTTGTATTTCAATTTTAGGATATCGACTATTCTTGTATAGACTTCTGTTTTASWWRMWTYWAGTNCAATAGTCTTTTTAAATTTGTATACATCAGATAGTTCATTTATGATTGTTTTCGCTTCGTGTAATGGATCAGCTGATGATACACATCCTTGAGGTATAAATGTTGCAAGATTGTATTTGATGTCTCCAAATGTTTCTTGCATCTTACTAAATAGAGTATTCATCTGATCTACAATACTCTTAGCATCTCCACCAACAGTAGTTTCAAATTTATGAGTAAAATCTCCACTATAGGCTTTTCTAATACCATCTTGCAGGTTTGAGAATAGTTTTGTGTATGGAGTTACATAGTGATTTAGTAAAAAAAGCACAATTACTAAAAATAGCATATTGATTCCAAATATTTTCATTATTGTGAACATACCGCTTGTTCTCATATCACTTATGTCAAATTCCATGCTTATTGCACCGAGAGTGTCACCTCTTTTTACATTGTGACAGGTCAAACAGTTTGTGTTTCCACCGTTTACCGTTGCTTTATAAGGGATTGTTACTCTAAGAGTTATATCATCTGAACTCTCTATAATCTCTCTAACTGTTTCTCCCGTATCTAAAACTTTTTTATCTATTGCATCTCTTACTGTCTCGTCATTTAAACCCTCACCATATTGTTTAATAACATTTTCGCTTCTTACAAGCCATAGAGATTTAACGGATTCATTATTTGCTGAAATTTGATTTAAAAAGTATTCTCTTTTATCCATAATGCCATTGACCATATGTGCCGTTAGACCATCTTTTACAATAGTAGCAGTCATTTTAGATTTATCTATAGCACTTTTAATACTATATTCTCTAAAGTTTAGTGATATATTTATGATTGTTGCAGTTGTTAAACCAAGCAGCATAATAGCTACTATAAAAAGGAGTTTAGAYTTTGTTCTCATACAGTTTCACTTATGTTAAATTAAATTAGACCGTAGATAGTATCTAATAAAAAATAAATTTAAAATGAAATTATTGAATATATGATTATTTTGTTATATATGTTAAATAGCGTTATGGAACACTATTCAACCGTAACACTTTTTGCTAAGTTTCTAGGCATGTCAACATCATTTCCAAGTCTAACTGAAATCTCTAAAGAAAGCAGCTGGACAACGACCATCATCTCAAAAAACTCTAACATATAGTCTTTACATCTAGATATTTGTATAAAATCGTCAGCTTTATCAAACTCTAAAGAACTAATAGCACAAATAGTAGAATCCCTTGCGCTAAGTTCTTCTACATTACTTTTTGATTTTTCATAATGCAAATGCTCTGGAAGCAGGGCAATTGTAAATAGTTCAGGATCAGCTAGTGCAATAGGTCCATGTTTCATCTCTCCACTAGGGTAGCCTTCAGCGTGTAAATAAGAGATCTCTTTTAATTTAAGTGCACCTTCTAAAGCTAGTGGGAAAAAAATATCTCTGCCGATAAAGAAAAATCCATGAYCGTGGAGATATCTTTTTGATAGTCTTTTTAATTTTTCATGSMTTTYWTYAGTAACTTTTACCGCTGTGGGAACTTCACGAAGAAGAGATATTTGTCTTACCATTTCTTCTTCTTTTAGTGAATCTCTAAGTTTTGCAATATAGAGACTTAGCATCCAAAATATTGTAACCTGAGTAGCAAAAGCTTTTGTAGATGCAACACCTTTTTCTATTCCTGCTCGTGTCAGTATCGTAGCATCTGCGAGTCTAACCATGGATGAATTGTCTACATTACAAATAACTAAAGTTTTAAGTCCTGCATTTTTTGCCATTTTTAGTGTCTCTAGAGTGTCAGCAGTCTCTCCACTCTGTGAAATGACTATAAACAAAGTGTCTTTATTCATGATAGGTTCTCTATATCTAAATTCACTTGCTATCTCGACTGAAGTTCTGATTTTTGAATATCTTTCAAAAAGATAAGATGCGCTAAGAGCTGAGTGGTAAGATGTTCCACAGGCACAAAGTTTAACTTCATTTATTCCATCAAATAGACTCTTATCAAATTCATCAAATACTATTTCATTATCGTTTAGTCTTCCCATTAGAGTATCAGAGATAACATCACTTTGCTCATAGATCTCTTTTTCCATAAAAAAGCGGAAACCGTCCTTTTGAGCAGATAGTTTATTTTGAGATAGTTTAGAGAAAATTGCTTTTTTCTTAGTAGCATCTTTGTCAAATATAGCAATCTCTTTTGCATTTACAAAACCATAATCTCCATCTTCAAARTARTYWACTTSSSTWGCATGWCCRATAAGTGGAGTATCTGARGAWGCAAAATACTTCTCATTKYCKTCATYKATMCCTACAAGCATWGGTGAACCGTGTTTAGCAAAGAAAATAGTGTCTGGTTCTGATTTAGTAGTTAGAAGAACTGCATAAGCACCGTCTAGTTCATTTATAGTTTTTTCAAAAGCTTCAAATGCACTAGAACATGTTTTCATATTTTTCTCAAACTGATGAACAATTACTTCAGTATCTGTTTGACTTAGAAATGTAACTCCATCAGATATCAGCTCTTTTTTTAACTCTGCATAGTTTTCTATGATTCCATTATGAACAATATAAGAACTTTCACCTAAGTGTGGATGTGCATTTAACTCTGTTGGTTTTCCATGTGTTGCCCAACGAGTATGACCAATACCAACAGCAAATCCCTTAGTTATAAAATCTTTTGTTTTCTCTTGGAGGTTTACTAGTTTYCCAACAGCCTTATAGTTTGAAAATTGACCATCTTGCAAAACGGCTATACCTGCTGAGTCATAACCTCTATACTCTAGTTCTTTAAGTCCGTCGAGTAAAATTTCTTTAGTATTTTTTTCGCCTAGATATCCGACAATTCCGCACATAAGATTAGTCCTTAGTTAATAGTTCATAAATTTTTTCGACATTATTACATATATTATTTTGTTTTTCCATTAAGAAACTATCTCTTACCTTATGTTTTGTGGAGTGAATCTTTGCAGTTACAATATTTATACCCAGAGATTCAAAACACTCCATAATATAGGCTAAAAGACCAATCTGATTTTTTGTATTTATATTAATTTCTGCATGTGTTAACGAGTGTTCACAATCAATTAGAACTTCTTTCTTATCAATACTTACTTCTTTCATTGTCACATGTCTGCTCATATCAAAGGCATTGTTTACTATCTCTTGGACTTCTATAAGTTCATTTCCGTCTACATTTTTTATGAACTCTATTTTGAAATATTTAATGCCGTCAAAGAGTGTGAATATTTCCATTGAAGCAACATCCAAATGACTTAGAGTTGCTAACAGATAGCCAACATTAAGTGGAACTTTTCGATATATTTCTATACTAAGTGATTTTTCTGCATAGATATTATAATCGTACTCTTTTGTCTCTTTTGCTTTTTTTGCGATATTTACGATGTCTTTTGGAGTGTGTTTGAAAAAGAATAGATTAGACTCCACTCGTAAAAGTTTAGTTTGTAAAAGTTTTGGTAACTCTTTAAATGCCTCAGAATTCTTAACACGTTTYTCTATAGTGATTCTTTTAGAGGCGTCAGTTATCCTGTCACTATTTTCTGAAACTTCTAAAGCACTACTGTATAAATCATGAAGGAGTTTAGAGTTAAATGCATTATATGCATTTCCACCGACTCCATTGATATCTGCATAAGTTAAAATATATAGAAGTTTAAGATTTTTGGTGTCTTTTACATTAGACATGAACTTATATAGAGTCTTTTCATTGTAAATATTCTCTTTAAAAGCAACATTACTCATAAGTATATGATGTTTTATAAGAGTAACAGCTCGCTCGATTAGCTCTGCATCTAGATTTAATTTATTTGCAAATGGAACTACAAGTTTTGCCCCAACTTCACTATGGTCTTGTTTTCGACCTTTTCCTGTATCGTGAAAAAGTACTACTATTTTAAGCAGAAGTTTTTCATCTGGAGTGAGTTCATTATGTAGTCCTTGAATAAAAGGCTCTTTTATATTTTCAAGTGCTTGAACACATTTTATAGAGTGAAAATCTACCGGGTAGTGATGGTAGCCGTCAAACTGTGGAAGATGCAGAACTTTTCTAAAGTTGGAAAATAGTTCATGCAAGATTCCTGCATCGTAAAATAGTTTTAAAAAGCAGTAAATATTATCTTTTTTAAGTAACTCTTTTAAGAGCATATGTGTCTCTTTTGTTAGAGGATGAGATATATTTGTATATGTAAGTTGATTTAAAAAACCTGCATCAAAGTGGTAAAACTTATCAGGTAGTGAAACTAAAAGTTTTAAAAGAGAATTTATTGGTTGAATCTTAAGATTATAAGAAGCAAAGAGTCTGTCATCTAAAAGGTATATACCTCGGCTTAGACGATTCTTTCTAAATTTTGCAATATTGCTCATATCAGCTATATACGGTCTTACCATTTTCTTAACAAAGATCTGAGTGAAGTTACTTATTCGCCACTGAGCATGAAGAACTTTTGTCAGCATCTTCTGCTCATTTTTAAAACCTAGCATCTTTGTTACTTGAGGCATGTGCTCTAGAATTAGTCTGTCTTCTTGTTTATTAGTTATAAGATGCAGAGCACTTCTTACACGAAATAGAAGCTCTAAAGCAATACGATACTCTTTATACTCTTCATCTGAGAATAATTTTTGACTTAAATCTCTTAAGTTATTTACTCCATAAATTATCTGAGCAATCCATACAAGAAGTTGAGTATCTCTTAATCCACCGACACTCTCTTTTATATTAGGTTGCATTGAAGTTGAGTATTTTTTTCTTCTAATCTGAGCCTCATCTATCTTAGCAAGTATAAACTCTTTTTGATTGTGAAGCCTGATTCTATTCAGCTCTTTTTGAGTTGAATGCCAAGTGAATGGAGATCCTGTAATCAAGCGTGATTCCATAAGTGAAGTTCGTATAGTTATATCTTCCTCGGCAGCTCTGAAAAGATCAGTAGTCTCATGTACTCTATGCCCAAGTTTAAGACCGGAATCTAGAGCAAGATAAAAAAGTTTTTCTATTATGAGTTGAGTATTAAAACCATCAACATCTTCATAAACTATTAGAAGGTCAATATCACTGTGGACACATAACTGCTCTCTCCCATAACTACCAAGAGCGACAATAGCTACTGGAATAGAACTTCTCATAGGTAGATAATTTCCAAAAACTCGTCTAAGAACAGTTTTATACATTAGAGAGATAATAGAGTCTAGTTTTTTTGTATGTTTTACTAAAAAATCTTTGCCCTGTGATTTTTCGAAAAGTTCTGGTAACGAGGTCTTATAATCGTTAATATAGGCTTTGAAAAGTTTTGACAGTTCAAAATCTGAGCCGTTTTTTTCTATAATATCTTCTATCTGCGAAAGTATGTTCAAATCAAAGTCCTGAAGTGTTTTTACTATTATAATCTATTTCAATTAATTTGATATAATCTGCGAGATTAAATATTAAGCAAAAATGGAGAAATAAATTATGACGATAACTAAAAGAGTAACATTTATAGCAAAAGAGGGCAGTGAAGCAAAAATGAAAGAGCTTTTGACTGCAATGGTAGCACCAAGCAAGATAGAAGACGGATGTATATTTTACGATATATTTGTATATGAAAATAATCCAAGAAAGTTTATGGCAGTTGAATCGTGGAGAGATGAAGCAGCACTGGATGGTCATAAAGGTACAGAGCATTATGCAACTTATAAAGCATCTTTTGAGCCATATTGTGAAAAAAAATATAGTGACGAATTAGAAATTTTAGGTTAAATTATGAGCTATTTAATGGCTATAGATGCTGGAACAGGAAGTGTTCGAGCTGTAATCTTTGATACTTTAGGCAATCAAATCTCTGTGGCACAAGAAGAGTGGACGCATCTGGCAGAAGATGGCGTGCCAAACTCTATGAGCTTTGATTTTAAGGCTAACTGGGAACTCACAGTTGGGTGCATAAAAAAAGCGATATCAGATGCAGACATAAGTGGCGAAGATATAGTAGCTCTTAGTGCAACTAGTATGCGTGAAGGTATCGTTCTTTATGATGAAGAAGGAGAAGAACTTTGGGCAGTCGCAAATGTAGATGCAAGAGCTGATAAAGAAGTTAAATATCTTAAAGAGAATTTTCCCGGCATCGAAGAAGAGTTTTACAAAGCATCTGGACAGACTTTTGCGTTGGGTGCATTACCAAGAATTATGTGGCTTAAAAATAACAGACGAGAAGTGTATGAAAAAGTTGCAAATATCTCTATGATAGGAGACTGGATTTTAGCCAAACTAAGTGGAGTGATAGCAACTGATCCAAGTAACGGCGGAACTACAGGGATTTTTTCTTTAAAGACTCGTAACTGGATGAGTGAGATGGCTACTAAAGTTGGACTAAAAGATGATATTTTCCCACCTTGTTTAGAAGTTGGAACTCTTATGGGAACTGTTTCTAAAAAAGCTTCGGAGATAACAGGACTCTCAACTAATACTAAAGTAGTGATGGGTGGCGGTGATGTTCAACTTGGAAGTGCTGGACTTGGTGTAGTTGAGTTAGGTGACGTAGCGATACTTGGTGGTTCATTTTGGCAGCAAGTTGTAAATATCCCAAGTGATACCCAACCTCCAAAAGATATGGGAATAAGAGTAAATCCTCACGTTATAGCTGGACAATCACAAGCAGAAGGAATCACCTTTTTTAGTGGTCTGGTTATGCGCTGGTTTAGAGATGCCTTTTGTGAGATGGAAAAACTTCAGGCAAAAGAGCAGGGTGTAGATGCTTACGCAATTTTAGAAGAAAAAGCTTCTAAAGTTCCTGTAGGTTCACACGGAATTATTCCCATTTTCTCAGACTCTATGAAGTATGGAAAATGGTATCACGCAAGTCCAAGCTTTTTAAATCTTAGCATAGACCCCCAAGTCTGCAATCGTGCATCTATGTTTAGAAGTTTGCAGGAAAATGCCGCGATAGTCTCAAGTATAAATCTTGATAAAATCAAAGAGTTTACAGGTTTAGAAATCGACACAATAGTTTTTGCAGGCGGAGCTAGTAAAGGTGCTTTATGGTCTCAGATTTTAGCTGATGTAACAGGCTGTAAAATTAAGATACCTCGTGTTACAGAAGCAACAGCACTGGGAGCTGCAATGGCGGCTGGTGTAGGTGCTGGAATATACGCTTCTATCGCAGATGCAGCAAAGAAATTGGTTGTGTGGGATAAACTATACGAGCCAAATATGCAAAATAATAAGACATACCATGAGCTTAAAATAAGGTTTGAAAAAGCTTATGAAGCACAACTAAAGTTAGTTGATGATAATATCACAACCTCAATGTGGAAAGCACCAGGTTTGTAGCCTAGATTAAAGTTGTTTTTCAAACTAGTTTATAGGGCGACATCCCTATAGTCTGATAATAATTCAAGGAAATAAATGTATTTATTTACAAGTGAAGTAGTAGCTCCGGGTCATCCGGATAAGTGTGCAGATATAATTGCTGACAGCATAGTTGATAGACTAATAATAGCAGATCCAAAAAGTAGAGTGGCATCTGAAGTGTTTTTAGCTGGAAAGCATGTAATAATTGGTGGAGAAGTTACATCAAAAGCAAATCTTTCTCACGAAGATTATGAAAAAATCGTTAAAGATGCTTTGATAGAAATAGGTTATGACGGAAAGAGTGCTTTTACAAGAGAGCAGTGTCTTTATCCTGAAGATGTAAAAGTACAAGTTTTACTAAACCACCAATCACCTGATATCAATCAAGGTGTTGACCAAGAAGATGGTGAAACAGGTGCTGGAGATCAAGGAATCATGTTTGGTTATGCATCTAATGAAACAGCTGATTATATGCCTGCTGCTATTACTTATGCAAGAGTTTTAAGTGATAAAGTTTATCACTACGCACTTAAACACAATCATAAACTTGGAGTAGATATTAAAACTCAGGTTACTCTTGATTATGGGAACAAAGAGAATTTTGAAAATTGTCATCCTGTTTCAATTCACACTATTGTTGTTTCTGCACCTTCAAATGAAGATATGGATATAGTTGAGGTTAGAGAGCTTCTTCAAGGTTTAATAGATGATGCGGGACTTCCTACAGAACTTTATGATCCTAAAAAAACAATCATTCACTTAAACCCTACCGGAAGATATGTAAGTCACTCTCCACTGCATGACTCAGGTCTTACAGGTAGAAAACTTATAGTTGATAGTTTTGGCGGTTACGCACCTATCGGTGGTGGAGCTCAATCTTCTAAAGATTATACAAAAGTTGACAGAAGCGGTCTATACGCCGCTAGATGGATTGCAAAACATATAGTTGCAGCAGGACTTGCTAAAAAATGTTCAGTTCAGCTCTCTTATGCGATTGGTGTAGCTAAACCTACTTCTGTTTCTGTTGATACTTACGGAACAGTTTCAAGTGGACTAGATGATGACAAACTATCAACTTTTGTAGCTGAGAAGTTCTCACTTACTCCAAACTGGATTACAAAGAAATTTGGACTAGACAAGCCAAGTGCTGAGACTTTTCTATATGCAGATGTTGCTGCTCGTGGTCAAGTTGGTCAGAGTGATTATCCTTGGGAAAAACTGGACTCTTTGGAAATATTTGAAAAACTAAGATAGTCTTTGGAGAGTTTATATGGAGTATAGAGAGTTAGATGTAAATAGTGTAATCTCTTATCTTAAGAGTGTTGATGRGGTTATGAACTACTTTGGTAGCGATGACTTAAAAGCACAAGAGATAGGAGACGGTAATCTAAATTATGTCTATCTTGTAAGCTCCATTCAAGATTTTAAAAAAGCWCTTATAGTCAAACAGGCTGTTCCCTACCTCAGATGTGTAGGCGAAGAGTTTGCTCTAAGTCGTGAACGTATGACTTATGAGATAAGAGCACTATCAAAATTTAAAAATATAGTTCCTGACGCAGTGCCTAAACTCCATCATGTAAGTGAAGATATGTCCATTGTTGTTATGCAGTACTTAGATAAGCATATCATATTAAGAGATGCTCTCACAGATGCAAAGAAACATCCAAACCTTAGTGAACATATCTCTACTTATTTAGCATCTACACTTTTTAAAACTTCATCTCTATTTTTAGATAGCACATCAAAACGTAAATTGATTAGTGAATTTAACGATAACAGTGAACTGTGTAAACTGACGGAAGATTTTGTATTTACCTTTGCCTATATGGAAAATGAAACAAATGACAATGACAATGTAAAAGATAATCCTCTATCAAAAGAACTTTTTTCAGATATGGAGTTTAAAGAGAGAGTCTTAGACTTAAAATATAAATTTATGATCTCCTCAGATGCTCTTATCCACGGTGATTTACATACTGGCTCTATCATGCTAAACCAAGATGAGACTTTTGTAATAGACCCAGAGTTTGCATTTGTAGGTCCTTTTGGTTTTGATATAGGAGCACTTTTAGCAAACTTAGTAAATAACTATGTACATCATTCTATAGTGACAAAAAATGAAGATTTCAAAGAGTATCTGCTTGAAACTATCAAAGAGATTTTAGAACTCTTTGAAATGAAATTTTTAAAACTATGGGAAGCTCAAAAAGACTCAGCTCTTTTGATAGATGGTTATATAGATGATGTAACTGCTAAAAGATACAAAGAGAAGTTCTTGAAAAATATACTTCAAGAGAGTGTTGGCTTTGCAGGTTGTAAAATGGCAAGACGTGTATTTGGTGTTGCTGGAGTTGCAGAGATAAGAGGTATAGAAGACAAAAACCTACGCCGAGATGCAGAAGAGTTGGCTCTAAAAATTGCAAGAGAGTTTGTGATGAGATACGATAAAATTGATAGAGTTGATGAGATAACAAATATTATTAAGGAAGTGAGGCTTTAGCCTCGCCTATTGGGACTGAAGTCCCACTTCCAATATAAAAGGAAATAAGTGCAAGGTAAATACAGAGCTTTATGGCTAAATGATGATAATTTTTTAGAAGTAATAGACCAAACAAAACTTCCATTTTCTTACGAAACAAAAGTTTTGAAAACTACAGAGCAAGTAGTAGATGCTATTAAAGATATGACAGTTCGTGGTGCCGGAGTTATAGGAAGTGTTGCAGCATTTGGCATCTATACTGCTTGTAACGAAGTAGAGAGCTACAACGAGCTAAAAGAAAAAGCAAAACTTATAAGAGAATCACGTCCAACAGCGGTAAACCTTATGTGGGCAGTTGATAAGATGATGGATCTCTTAAAAGAGTCTAAGGACTTAGTTATAGATGCTAAAAAATATGCAATAGAACTTAATGATGAAGAAGCACTAGAGAGTCAAAATATTGCAAAATATGGTGCTGATATAATCGAAGATATTTTAAAGAAAAAGAATAAAACTCGTATAAATATTTTGACTCACTGTAATGCTGGATGGTTAGCAGTTATAGATGAGGGAACAGCTTTAGCACCTATTTATGAAGCAAAAAAACGCGGGATAGATGTTCATGTCTGGGTTGATGAGACAAGACCTAGAAACCAAGGCGCATCTCTTACAGCGTGGGAACTTAGCGAGAGCGGAGTGAACCACACTATAATCGCAGATAACACAGGCGGACACCTGATGCAAATAGGTGAGGTTGATATGGTAATAACCGGAGCAGATAGAGTGAGTGCAAATGGTGACGTGGCAAACAAGATAGGAACTTATCTAAAAGCACTTGCAGCACATGACAACGATGTTCCTTTTTACGTAGCAATCCCTGCATCTACGTTTGACTTTGACATTAAAGACGGTGTAAAAGAGATTCCTATAGAACTTAGAAGTGAAGATGAGGTCAAGTACATGAGAGGTATAGATGCTGATGGAGTTGTGAGAGAAGTTCTTATAACGCCAAAAGATTCACCTGCCATTAACTATGGGTTTGATGTAACACCAGCGAGACTGATTACRGGACTAATAACTGATAAAGGTGTTTGCAAAGCAGATTATGAAGAAATTAAAAAGAGGTTTAATTAGATGAAGAGTTTATGGAATGATACAGAAGCAAACGAGTTTAAAACAGATTTAGATTTAAGAGTTTATACATCGAGACTACTTGGGCGTGACAGCTCTTTGGTTCTACACGGTGGTGGAAATACATCTGTAAAATCAACTGCTACAAATCTTTTTAGTGAGACAGAAGATATCCTTTATGTTAAAGGTAGTGGTTGGGATTTAGCGACTATCGAAGCTGAGGGTTTTGCTCCTGTAAAGATGGAGATGCTACTCAAAATGGCTGAGTTAAAAGAGTTAAATGATACGGACATGGTTAAGTACCAAAGACTTGCTATGACAAACCCATCTGCACCAAACCCTTCTGTTGAAGCTATTTTACATGCAGTTATTCCTTATAAATTTGTGGATCATACTCATACAGATGCAGTTGTTACTATTACAAATACAGAGGGCGGTGAGGAAAAAATAAAAGAGCTTTACGGTGATAAAGTTCTGATTATCCCTTACATCATGCCTGGTTTTGTTCTTGCAAAACTAATCTATGATATGACTAGAGATGTAAACTGGGATAAGTTGGAGGGAATGGTTCTTATGAATCACGGTCTCTTTACTTTTAATGATGATGCTAAGAAATCGTATGAGAAGACTATTGAACTAGTTGACAGGGCTGAGAAATACTTAGTGGAGAATGGAGCTGTTCTTCCATCACATCTCGGGAGAGATGTGACGAGTAATGGAACGAGTGTGGAGTCTAGTTCCACCTCTCCTGAGGTGGAACTTTTAGAACTTGCAAAGATTAGAAAAGAAGTGTCAATCTTAAAAGGTCATGCAAGCATCTCTATTTTTAATGACTCGCCTATAGCTTCTTTTTTCTCAAAACAAAATATAGAAAAAATTGCAACACAAGGTCCTTTAACTCCAGACCATGTTATCAGAACAAAAAGAATTCCTGTAATTTTAAATACATCTGGTTCCATCTCTCCTGAGATGGAA
>NVRL01000046.1 GCA_002732645.1 Sulfurimonas sp.
TATTCCAAAGAAATTGCATCAATTAAAAGATGATTAGATAAAATCTGAATACAAAGGTTGTCAAAGCTATATGATAAAGAGAAAAACATAACTGTAATGGGAATTAACTGTAAAGTATAATACTCTTTTAGAAGTAAATGTTATCCAAATTAATCCGATAATAAATATTTATCACACCAAATACGGTGCGATAAATTTGACTAATCACACCAAAGTAGCTAAAATACCTTTATATATTAACTAGAGGAGGCATCTGTGAGTAGTGAAAAAAGATGGATATGGGAAGAAGTAGAGTATCCTAACTTCACATATAAAAGTGAAGTTATAAATCCTTTAGTACAAAAAATCACACTGCATCAAGGTTGCCTCATAGCTTTTACAAGTTTTTTAAATGAAGAAAATCTAAAAGAGAGACAGTTTGAAATACTATCAGATGAAGCTATTAACACATCCGCCATAGAAGGTGAGAGTTTAAACAGAGATAGCGTAAGAGCTTCAGTTGCTAAAAGACTCGGAGTTTTTAACTTTAATACTAAAAAAGTTGACTTAAAAACAGAGGGTTTGATTGACATTTTAATAGATGCAAACACTAACTACAACCAAGATTTAACACTAGAGAGAATCTTTGGCTGGCATCATGCACTTTTTCAAAACGGCTATAGCGGCTTTAGTAAAATAAATGTAGCTGAGTTTAGAGGCAGTGAAATTATGGAAGTTGTATCAGGTGCTATAGGAAAAGAAGTAATTCGTTATCAGGCACCAAACAGGGAAAGATTAGAGAGTGAAGTAGAAGCATTTTTAAAGTGGTTTAATGCAGAAGAAGAGAGTTTAGTAAAGGCTGCCATAGCGCATCTGTGGTTTGTAGTTATCCACCCACTTGATGATGGAAATGGAAGAATAAGTAGAGCTATAACAGACTTGGTATTGTCAAAGATAGAAAACTCTAAAGTGTCTAAACTATACTCAATGTCAACTGCTATAAATGAAGACAGAAAGGGTTATTATGAAGCCCTAGATGCTACCACGGGCTTTAAACACAAAAAAGATTCTTTGTTAGATATTACTGAGTGGATAGAGTGGTTTTTAAAAACATTGCTCACATCACTTGAAGATGCTAAAAGAAGTTTACACTATGTGGTAGAAAAAACAGCGTTTTGGGATAAGCACAAAGAGAGTGAGTTAAACGCAAGACAGATTAAAGTCTTAAATAAAATACTTGATAAGGGTGTAGAGAATTTTGAAGGTGGGCTAAATAAAAGAAAGTATGTGGCTATCGCTAAAACAAGTACAACGTCAGCGACCAGAGATTTGCAAGAACTTATAGAAAAAGGCTGTATCAAGCAAAAAGAGGGAACTTCAGGACGAGCTACTAGTTACGATGTAGTAGTTTAATAACTTAAAGCATCCACTTCTTAATCCAAACACTTAAAACATAAAGTCCCCAAACGTGCTGTTTAAAGCCACCTGTAGATGCACTGTTAATTAGTTCGTCTAACTCTTTGGYTTTAAACATTCCAGTTTGAGCGTTTACTTCTTTGATAAGTTCTAATCTCTTGGCATCTATCAGATATTCCATGTAAGGGTTTGAGAAGCCTTTTTTCTTTCTCTTTAATATATCCTCGCTTAGATGCGGTTTCATAATTTGTTTTAAAAGCGACTTTGTGACTCCATCTTCGTAGCGGAGTTTTGGGTCTAAACTAAACACGGCAGATGCAAGTTTGTGGTCTAAAAAAGGTGTGCGTGATTCGATACTATGAGCCATACTAACACGGTCTAGTTTTGTGAGGAAGTGTTCGGCTTGGAAATGGTTTAGATCAATGTAACTGTACCAGATGCTCTCATCCGAGTGCGCTGATGCTTCAAACCTCTCTCTATAATTTTTTAGGTATTTTAGAGCTTGATTGTCTTTTACATTTCTCTTCATAAGAGCATTTTTTTGCAGATCTGTGAAAGTCTCTCCAGAGGTGCGAAAGAGTAGGGTGTCGTCAAAAATTCTTTTGTAGTATTCCCATTCACGATTTTGAGAATAGTTTGAGCGGAAATATTTTTTGAGCCAGTTTTTGTTTGAAAGTTTAGACATTTGTTCAATATCCAAAAACTCAAAATACTGTCTATAACCAAGGAAAAGCTCATCGCTCCCTTCTCCGCTTAGAACTACTTTATAACCGTCTTTTTTGATTTTATCAAATAGTAAATATAATGGTACAGATGCAGGATCATTTAAAGGCTCGTCCAACGAGTCTAAAACCTTATCACTTGAATCCATGAAGTCGCTTTGTGAGATCTCAACATCTATATTACTCAGACCCAAAAAGTCGGCTGTCTCTTTTGCATTTGCGCGCTCATCATATTTAGAAAAGTTCTTATAACCTAAGGTATATGTTTGAAGATTTATTCCATTTTGTTTTGCATAATAGTTTATGGTCGCACTGTCTATACCGCCTGAGAGTAGAGATGCCATAGGCTGATCTGCATCTAGACGCATAGTGATAGACTCTTTTAGTAGAGACTCCAGTGTATGAAGGGCTTCCTCTCTATCTGTAATGATACTTGGTTTTGCATCTAGCAGGTCAAAATATCTTTTTACTTCATACTGTCCATCTTTTAAAATTAAATACTCCCCAGATGCCAGTTTGTTGATGCCTTTGAAAAAAGTATGAGGTGGAGTTGGTGCTAAAAAAGAGAGGTAGCTCATAAGAGCATCTTCGTTCATTCTGACTTTGTTTAGAAAGGGTGTTAGTGCTTTTATCTCAGATGCAAAGATAAAGCTATCTTCTTGCATAAAAAATAGAGGTTTTTTACCAAGTCTGTCACGAAATAGATATAGAGTTTCTTCATCCATCAAAGCTATAGCAAACATACCACGTAGATGCAAGACAAAGTCTACTCCCCATTTTAGATATGCAGCAATGATGACTTCGCCGTCGCTCTGTGTTTTAAATTTAAACTCAGATGAGAGTTCTCTCTTTAACTCTTTGAAGTTGTATATCTCTCCATTAAAGGAGAGTAAGATTTTTTCATGTTTTAGCGGTTGATGTGAACGATTGTTCTCATCCAAGATGCTAAGTCTTTGATGGGCAAAAAAGAGATTATTTCTTTGTGTAATGCCGCAGTAGTCGGGTCCTCTGTGAGAGAGAGTCATCAAAGCCTTTTTTGCTTTTGCCTCATCATACTCTCCTAAAATTCCAAATATGGCACACATTATTTGAAAAACCCTACAGTGATATCATCTTCTAGGTAGTTATCTTTAAAAGATACTTTTGTCACTCCCATCTTAGATGCTATATTTTCTATCTGTGTTGTAGTAAGATAGTTGTATGTCTCACTCTCTTTTCTTCCATGTAAGATATTAAAAATAAAACCATGCTCAGAAGCCTCATAACAGTTACGCATGAAAAGGTGAGTCTCAAAGCTGTTTAGAACATTCATGGCACCACTACATATGTAGTATGAAGCACTTGGAAGCTCATCTTTGCATATATCTGCAATGATGATTTCACAGCCGGTTCTATTAGATGCAATGGAGTACATGTCTGCTACAGCATCTATACCGATGTAGTCTTTAGGTTGTTTTTTCTTTTTTTGAGTGTAGAGATAGAAGTCACCAAACCCACAACCTGCATCTACAATGCTAAATGCATCAAGCTTGAGCGGTAGCATAGAAAGTATCATATCAAATCTTATTTCTTGAGAGTGTTTTGAGTGCCAGTTAACACCTTTTGCACTCACCCCATACATCTCTATTGCTGATTGGTAAAATTTTTCATTGTCAATGCGCGGCATTAAACCCCTTTGTAAAAGCGTATTATAATTTAGGGCACCTCTAAAAACCCTTATTTCCTCAGCAATATAGCAGATATGCTAATGTGAGGCAAAATTACGTAGGAGCTACTAGTAGCTTCAAGTAGTTTTAACGAAGCAGTAGCTTGTCTGCTATATTGCCCAGAGGGAGCTAAAAAGAGGGATAATCTTGCACAGATTTTTTTATCGTCGTAGCTATGGCTATGACTCAAAAAAAGTTTTGCACAATCTAACCCCTCTTTTTAGCTCTGAGGACGCAAGGGTTTTTAGAGGTGCCCTTTATTTTATAAGTAAACATAAATGAACAATAGCTTACAATACATTATTAGTCTATCTTATATAGGGGAAAAATGAACTTCTTAAATAATTTTTCTATTAAATGCAAAACCTATATGCTTGTTGGACTGAGTGTACTTGTAGCCCTTACTCTCTCTTTTGTATCCAACAGTGGTTTAAATATTATCCAGGCTCAGATTGATGAGCTGATTATGGCTAACAATATAGAAAGATACGCGTATCTTGCGATACTAGAAGAAAAAAACTACCTTTTAAATGCTAATGGCTCTGTTATGAATCGCTCAAGTGCAAAACAGGCTTTTATTAAGTCTGAACGTGCAGTAAAAAATATCTACAATACTCTTGCTAAGATGAATGAAGAGTCTACGAAAGCTATTAAACGTGCTATTAAAGAGTATGATATTAACTATAAAAGAGGTGTCTATCTACTAGAAGAGTTAGAAAAAGAGAGTCAAGCTCTTCAAAGAGAAGGTGAAATTATTACATCTGAGATTCAGAAATATGTGGAAGTAAAGAGGGTCGATGTTAAAATAAAGCTCTCTCAAAAAACCATTGAAAAAATAAATACTGGATCGAATATTTGGCAGCATACCTATATGACCCGTGCTGATGAAAAGCGTTATCTACTATCTCCAGATGCTAAGCTGYTTGAGAAGTTTAAACAAGATTATGCCTTTATGATGAGTGAGTTAGAACGTCTAAAAGCTATATCTGATGAGTCCTTTGAACATGAAAAAATCTCCATCTTTTATGCCTCTGCTAAAAATTATGAAAAAGCTATGTATAAGTGGGTTAAGCACAACAAAGAACATGCTACTGTTATCATACCAAATACAAAAAAGTTAGGTTCTATTGTAATCCAAGAATCACTAAGTATTGGAAATAACTCTCTAGATGATATCTATGAAAAGCGTAGATTAATAGTCACTGTGCTTATTTTCGTGACTTTTTTAACAGTTCTGTTTGGTGTTGCTTTTGGTGCTCTCATTTCTCGCTCAATTTCTAAAGTTATAACAAATTTTCAAATTGGTCTTCTTGATTTTTTCAGCTATTTAGATCTTCAAAAAAATTCTGCTAATCAAATTAAGATAGAGAGTAAAGATGAGATTGCTGTTATGGCAAATGTTGTAAATGAAAATATTATAAAAATCGAAGAGGTGATGGAGAATAAGCTTGCTCAGATGAAAATTAAAGATGAAAATATGTTAAACCAGTCTCGTCTTGCACAGATGGGAGAGATGATATCTATGATCGCCCATCAGTGGAGACAGCCTTTAGGTGTTATCTCTGCTATCTCAATTGATATGCAAATCAGGCTTTTTGAGCGTCGTGTCTATGATCTTACTACGCAAAAAGGTAGAGAAGAGATGGAAGAGTATAGTCTGAAAAATCTACATAAAATAAATGAGTTTATTAGACATCTCTCTAAGACTATAGATGACTTTAGAAACTTCTTTAAACCGGATAAGGTCAGAACTTCTTTTAGTCTTCCCATATTGATAGATAAAACACTTAATATAGGTGAGCATCTACTAGATACAAATCGTGTAGAAGTTGTAAAAAACTATAGTAAAAATCTTCCTGATATTAATAGTTTTGAAAATGAGATTATGCAAGTTATCTTAAGCATCGTAAATAATGGAGTAGATGCGCTACTTCAAAATAGTATTAAAGAGCCACGTATTTATATAAGCATCGAGCAAAATGAAGTAGGAAACCAAGTAATTTCTATAGAGGATAATGCGGGAGGAATTCCTGAGGAAATTATCTCTAAAATCTTTGATCCATACTTTTCAACTAAAGATAAAAATGGAACTGGGMKYRKYYYRTATATTNGCAYWGAWRAYTWKYRCTKWRCAYYSHGMTGGTMTGATYMGWSTWMWRAWWAYWWKYSGWSKTRYATGTTTNTWWRRTAKRKKYWAAAAGWMMWGMCMMWKWCYAMWRWYMTTKWTARRWCTAYTGAAGTAAYTCTACTTCAATACGTCTATTTTGAGCACGACCTGCTTTATTCATATTCTCAGCGATAGGGTCAGCTTCACCTTTACCAATAGCAGTCATTCTAATACTTTTTATACCATAACGACCTAGCGCTTCTTTTACAGCATTTGCACGACGTTGAGAGAGTGTTTTATTTGCTGTTGCACTACCGATACTATCTGTATAGCCATAAATAATTACTTGATATCCAGAGTTCTCTTTTAAGAACAATGCAAAGTTTTGAAGATCATTTACAAGGTCCTCTGAAACATTATATTTACTTGGTTCAAAGTTTACTTTTAGTGTTGCTGTTTGTGGACAACCATAACCATCAACAACAAAGTCTTTACTTGTATCTGGACACTGATCTTTAGAATCAACTATCCCATCATCATCACTGTCAAGTTCACAACCTCTGTAATCAACTTTTGTTCCCTTAAGTGTATTAGGACACTTGTCATCAGCATCTGGAACACCATCTTTATCTGCATCTGGTACTAAAAGACATCCAACTGAGTCTACCTTTTCACCTGCTTTAGTATTAGGACATTTATCATCTCTATCTAAAACACCATCTGAGTCACTATCTAGTGGAGAGGCTTGAACAGCTTTTACTACTGGTGCTTCTTCAACTGCTATGGGTTGAATGTGGGTAAACTCTGAAGCGCTTAGTGATAGAGCGAGAGCCAAAATTGGTAAAAGGTATTTCATATTATTTCCTAAAATTCAATTGGGTGGATTATATTATAAATTTTCTTATAACTCTTTGAGAATACAAGGGACATCTGAAGAGTCCCTAATCTCGCTAAATTCGTCTATTTCAGAATGCATAGTTTCAGTAAAAGTCTCTATACATTGATTGAGTTGTTCTTGTGCTGCATCAATGAGTTTTTGTTGAGTTGCTTCTACTTCTTTGAAGTGTTTTACTGTCTTTATAAAAAATTCTTTATCATCTGTAAGTAGGATAATGTCACTCTTCTTTACCCATTTTCTCTGCGGTTTTCCATCTTTTTTAAATTCGAAAATTACACTTTCGTTATTTTTAGAAGCAATATACTTCGGCACAGGAAAACTAATGAAAGTCGTTAGTGGAGATGTGTCTTGTCTTTTGATTACATAATACATTCCGTGAGTATATAACAATATTGCTAAATTATGTTAGAATARTCTGCATAATATAAGGAGTTTCTATGAGTCATTTATATAACTTAGCAATTATTGGAGCAGGTCCAGCTGGAATAGCAACTGCTGTTGAAGGGTATTTACAGGGGATTAGAGATATCGTACTCCTTGAAAAAGATCAAAATCACAATTCAACTATTCGTAAATATTATAAAGACAATAAGAGGGTAGATAAAGATTGGAAGGGTCAAAAAGTTGAGCTTGACGGTAGAATCTACTTTGTAGATGGTACAAAAGAGACGACTCTAGACTTCTTTGATGAGATTTTAAATCACCACTCTGTAGAGTTACAAACTCATGTAGAGGTTCAGTCTATAGAGAAAAAAGAAAACTTCTTTGAAGTCTATATGGCAGGCAAAAGTGTTAGAGCTAAAAATGTAGTTGTAACTATTGGTAGAATGGGTAAACCGAACAAGCCTAGTTATAAAGTACCCTCAGGTATTAAAAAGAAAATTGCTTACACTTTAGATGGTTGTTCTGAGGGTGAAAAAATTCTTGTCGTCGGTGGGGGAGACAGTGCTGTAGAGTATGCTGTTGACTTAAGTGAGAAAAATGAAGTAGCTATTTGTTATAGAAGAGAGACTTTTAGACGTGCTAACCCGACAAATCAAACAAATATAGCAAATGCGATAATGCATAAAGAAGTCAGACCGATTTTAGGTATAAATATCRACGGTCTAGAAGATGTAGATGGAAGAGTAAAAGTACTTTTTAATGAAGTTGAAGATGATATTTTTGACAGAGTAATTTATGCAATTGGTGGAACAACACCAAGTGCCTTCCTTTCAAGCTCAGGCATTGAAGAAGCTGATGGAAAACCTGTACATGATGATAACTATGAGACTAATATTAAAGGAATATTTGTAGCCGGAGATATTACTCAAGAATCGGGTGGAAGTATAGCTCTTGGACTTAACCATGGTTATGCAATCGCGTGTTATATTCAGGGTGGAGATCAGATAGCTGACGACTAATCTTTTAAGATAGCCGGATCTTTTTCACTTATCACTCCATCAGGAGTATTTAGTAGTAGCTCTATCTCACAACTTAGATATTCAGAAGTTGTGATTGGAGTGAAGTTCTTATCTTGAAATGCAGACATTTTAGCATTAAACACTATATCTTCTAGAAGACTTTTTGTAGCATCTTGAGATACGAACGAACCTCTTAACTTTTGATCTATATAAATATTTACTGTTGTAGCGATCTTTTCATTTAGTAGTGGATGCTCATTTAGCAGGGCAGGTTTATCTATAGTTCTTTTTGCTTCTAACACTTCTTGTATTGAATCACGGGCAAGTTGCAATAGCACAGATCTAGACATTTGACTCCWTATTGAGCTTATAATTGTTTATTACTTTAATAATAATCATAACACKTATAACCTGAAACAGAGCCGCTAAAATGAAGGCATAGTAATGTAGAGTGTCTATACTAGAGGCATTATATGCGAGTGTCGCCATCGCAATAAGAAGTGTAAGAGGCATGGAGTGGGAGAGTCCCATAAGAATAGAGTCTATAATTCCAAGCTCTTTTATAAACACTAAAGAAGCGACAACTCTCATAACAATCATAAGGACTGCAATGATGAAAGCTTTTGATATTAGACCATCCATAGTTAGTGCATCTAGGTTGAACGAACTTCCAATATGTATGAAAAAGATAGGTATTAAAAAACCAAATCCATAAGATGCCAGTTTTTCAGGGAGTTCATGTTTATGCTCAAAAAAGGTCGGAATAAAGATACCTGCTAAGAATGCTCCAAAGGCAAGTTCTAGGTTTAGATAGAGCATAGCTCCGACTAGAAGAAAGAATATTCCCATTGATAAGCGGATGTCTTGCTCTTTATTATCTTCAACGGGCATCAGAGCAGTAGAGACTCCTGGGAACCACCAAAAGAKAAGTTCCACGGCACGAAAGAGTAAAAACATAAATAGCAAAAACAGCATCAGTGCAAAAATTGTTTTAATAAGCCCTATACCAAAACCGGAGTTTAGCGCGGCAGATGTAAGTGTCAACAAACCGATACTTACGACTTCACCTATACCTCCGGCAGTCATAGAGAGACCAAGCCAAGGTGTTTTACCATACTCTTTAGAAAGAGTAGCAACTAATCCAACTGATATAAGAGGAAGAAGCACCATAAAAATCTTTCCAAGGTTTAGGTAAAGAGATATAAGTATGGAAAATGCATAAAGAATTATCAGATAAAATATAACCTTTTTCATAAGGTTAGCAGGTGTCTTTAAAACCTTTTTGAGGTTAATTTCAGTACCTGCAATAAACATCAGATACAAAAAACCAAGTTCTGCAACAATATCAAAAAGGTGCTCATTGTGTAGAAAACCGATGTAACCTAGAATAGAACCTAATATTATTTCGATAGGTGTAGTTGGAAGCTTTAGAAGTCTTGCAAAAAATGGAGAAAATATAATGATGAGTGAAATTGTAATGATTAAAACAACATTATCACTCATAAAATAGTCCTTTTATGCTTTTTTAGCAACTTTTAAATTTAGAGATTGTAGCATATCTAAGTCTTTACTCATAACTCTACCACTTGTTGTAAGATAGTTTCCTATTACAATAGAGTTAGCACCATATTTGAAAATCTCATTTTGTCTCTCTCCAAACATTAACTCTCTTCCCCCAGCAATCATTATTCTATCGGCATCTGGAATGGTATCTCTTGTTAGTTTTATAAGTGAAAATGCTTCTTCAATATCTAATGAGTTTGGTTCTAGTTCTAGAGCTTCATTATGATGGTAGAAGTTAATAGGTACAGAAGTCGGATTTAGAGAGTTAAGAGCTTTAAGCATAGAAACTCTATCTGAGTGAGTCTCACCAAGACCAAAAATACCGCCACTGATAAGTACTAAACCTGCATCATTTACATTCTGACATGTCTCATAACGTTCTTCCCAAGAGTGCGTTGTACAAATYTGTGGATAGAACTCTTTTGATGTTTCAAGATTATGGTTGTAAGCCTTTATCCCTGCTTCTTTTAGAGTTAAAAGCTGCTCTATACTAGCTGTACCATTACATGCTATAAGTCTAAGTTGGGGCACTTTTTTTGTTAGAACCTTTGCGATAGAGCATACAAAGTCTAGAGTTTTGTCATTTAAACCTTTGTCAGCTGTTACAAGACAAAAACCTAAAGCACCGTTATTTCTAGCAGCAGTAGCTTCTTTTAAAATATCTTCCATATCTTTTTGTTTATATCGCTCTATGTCAGCTTTATATCTTACGCTTTGAGAACAAAATTTACAGTCTTCATTGCATGTTCCACTGTTAATATTACAGATAGAACATAAAAAAATCTCTTTGCTCATGATTTTACTCTCTCATATGTAAATTTTTGATGTTTAAATTTTTTATCTTTTTTGGTTTTAGTCTCTTTTGTGTAGTATATTACTTCAAATGTAGAGTCTGTTACTTCAAGCATAGCACATTCAGATAAAGGCTTATTCCTCGCACATGCTTCACCTGGATTTAAAAATAGAGTGCCATTTTTAAAATCACTTTCAAACTCATGAGTATGACCAAAGATAACTATATCAGTGTCAGGTGCCATATAGTAAGGCATATGCATAAGTTTAAATTTAGTGTCAGATATTTTAAAGTAGTGAGGTTCTTGGACTAAGTTATATTTACCATGAAATTGTGCAAGGTGTGCGTCATTATTTCCATATACAGCGATATATCTAAGTCCACAGTTTTTCAGTAGATTTAGTGTTTCTACTTCTACTATATCACCGGCATGAATAATAAATTCAGCACCATCTTCTATGAGTAAATCTAGAGCATCTTTTGCCATTGTTACTTTAGTGTGTGTGTCTGATAGAATGCCTATTTTCATGAATTACTTAGCCTCTTCTCCTCGAGGAGTTCTATTTTTACATTTCACACACTCGTAAACATCTTTATTTCTGTAAGTTCTYKSTGCWARAACMCCTTTACARCCYTTYTCTTTACACTTWATAGTYGTWGGYTCAAATTTKGAGATRAAYTTACAATCAGGATAGTTTGCACAGCCCCAGAAAGGTCCACGTCTTGAGTTTTTAAGACTTACTTCACCGCCACAATCAGGACAAGGAGCCGCGCTTACTACACTCTCAACATCAATACTCTTAGTGTTTTTACAATCAGGATAATTACTACAAGCTAGAAATTTACCATTACGACCATTCTTAACTATCATGTCATTACCACATTTATCACACTTTTCGTCTGCTGTCTCTTCTTTTTTCTCTACTGCATTTCCATCTTCATCACACTGCTCAGTGTATTTACACTTTGGAAAACCGCTACAAGCGATAAAGTTTCCAAAACGACCAGAACGCAGTAGTAGTTCACTCTCTCCACATTTAGGACAAGTTCTACCTAATGGTTTTGCAAGTTTAAGAGAAACTATTTTCTCTTTACCTTCTGCAACTTGCTCCATAAAAGGGAAGTAAAAATCACTTAAAAGTTTTTGCCAGTCACTTTTACCATCTGAAATTTCATCAAGTTTTTCTTCCATATTTGCAGTAAAAGATATATCTACAATATTTGCAAAGTTTTTCTCTAGCATATCAGTTACAGTAAAAGCCATCTCTGTTGGAACGATTTGCTTTTTCTCAATAGTCACATAAGTACGACCACTAAGAGTTGCGATAGTAGGAGCATAAGTAGATGGACGACCAACACCCTCAGACTCCAGTTTTTTAATTAGAGATGCTTCAGAATATCTTGGAGGTGGCTCAGTAAAGTGCTGCTCTGGCTTGATACTTTGAATATCAGCTGTGTCACCCTCTTTTAGAGTTGGAAGAAGTTTATCTTTGTCTTCTGTTCCAGTTACAGCGTAGAAACCATCAAAAATTAGTTTTCTACCACTTGCTCTATACTCATTTTCATTACCTTTAAAGATGATGCTTTGTTGTTCAAATAGTGCATCATTCATTTGACAAGCCATAAATCTCTCATAAATCAGACGGTAAAGTTTAATCTCATCAGCCTTTAAAAAGCTCTGTGCAACTTCAGGAGAGAAGTGAAGCATTGTAGGACGGATAGCCTCGTGAGCTTCTTGTGCACCTTTAGATTTTTTACCATATGTTTTTGGATCCTCTGGAAGATACTTTTTACCGTATCTGCTTTCAATGATTCCACGAACTGCACCAACAGCTTCTGCCGCCATATTTAGTGAGTCAGTTCTCATATATGTAATAACACCAGAAGTTCCATCAGGTGTTTTTACCCCTTCGTAAAGAGCTTGAGCAACCATCATAGTCTTTTTAGGAGTGAAACCTAACTTGCTAGATGCAGTCTGTTGAAGTGTTGAAGTCATAAATGGCGGAGGAGTAGATGTCTTTCTCTGTTTAGTCTCGATTTTTGAAATAGTAAATGTATCAGCATTAACACTTTTAGTGATTGCCTCTGCATCGTTTTTATTCTCTATAGATAGTTTTGAGAGTTTATCACCCATGTGTGTAATTAGATTAGCTTCAATATCTTTTTTAAATATAGTATCTATTGACCAGTACTCAACGGGAATAAATGCTTTGATCTCTCTTTCACGGTCTACTACAAGTTTTAGAGTTGAAGATTGAACGCGTCCACCTGAGAGACCCTTTTGAATCTTAGAGCTTAAAAGTGGAGATAGTTTATAACCAACTACACGGTCAAGCATACGACGAGCCTGTTGTGCATTTACCATATTCATATCTATCTTACGAGCACTCTCAAGGGCATGGTTAATAGCTGACTTAGTAATCTCATGAAAAACAATACGAGGAAGTTCCTCAGGATCTTTTTTAATTGCATGAGCAATATGCCAACCTATAGCTTCACCCTCGCGATCCTCATCGGTCGCGATATAGATAGTGTCAGCTTTTTTGGCTAAAGTTTTAATCTCTTTTACAATGGCAGCATTTTCTTTAGCCACACTGTAAGCTGGAATAAGATGATTTGTTTCTTCCTCAATAGTGATTCCGAAACGAGATTTAGGTAAATCACGTATATGTCCTTTAGATGCGATTACTTCATAATCTTTACCTAAAAAGTTCTTTATAGTTCTGGCTTTAGCGGGTGACTCGACGATAATTAAATTCAAATAGTTTTCCTATATATAGTATAGTAATTGTTTTTAGTTTTGGAAGTGTAGCAAAAAAAGTTTAAATAGTGTAAATAGAAAATAATTTACAAGTTTACTAAAGTTATTTTTTTCACTGCCGATTTAACTAATGTCAAGGCAAGGAAGCTAAGATATAAAAACTTAACAAAGAGTGAAAGGCTCTTCCTATAGAAAAGGATTTATTATGGGATTTAGAATAAATACAAATGTTGCGGCAATGAATGCACACAGAAACGCTACAATGAATAATGTAGGACTTGATAAGAGTCTTAATGCTTTAAGTTCGGGTCTACGTATTAATAACTCAGCTGATGATGCTGCCGGTCTTGCAATTGCTAACAAAATGTCAGCACAGTCACAAGGT
>NVRL01000047.1 GCA_002732645.1 Sulfurimonas sp.
TTTCACTTTAGAACAGATCATCAATAAATTGGTTGGACACTATGGCTGGGAGCAACTTGGTCAACGAATTACAATCAACTGTTTCACGCTTGACCCGTCAGTTAAATCTAGTCTCAAGTTTTTACGCAAAACGCCCTGGGCTAGGAAGAAAGTCGAAGATTTATTTATTCTAACGACAAAAAACAATAAATATTCCCATTGGGTCACAGCATATATCGCTTTTAGAACCTGTACGTTTTAAGTTTGAGTGTGAAAATGAGAAGATAATAGCTGTAGATTCTGATGTTGGTTTTGTGCATCGCGGAATAGAAAAAGCCTGCACTGAGAAGTTCAAGTTTGATGCTGTTGGATATGTTGTTGCAAGAGTTTGCGGACTTTGTGCTATTACTCATTCACTCTCTTATACTGCATCAATAGAAAAACTTTTAGAAGCTGAGATAAGCCAAAAAGCAAAATATCTTAGAATTCTTCTTTTAGAACTTGACCGCATCCACTCTCATATGCTTTGTCTTTCCCACACTTGTGAAAACGCTGGTTTTGAAGCTATGTTTATGAGGATAATGGGCGATAGAGAAGATATCATGGAAATCCAAGAACTACTAACTGGAAACAGGATACAGTTTGACTATATATCTATCGGTGGAGTAAACAGAGACCTCACTTTAGAGATGTCAAAAAAGATATCTGAGAAACTTGAAGTGGTAAAACAAAAAGTACTCGGTTATATAGATGAGTTTACAAACAACTGGAGTCTATCTTTGAAGTTTAAAGGCATCGGAGCACTAAGTTTAGATGAGGCATTTAGGTTTAATGCTATCGGTCCACTTGCTCGTGCATCTGGCATGAATGTAGATGTGAGAAATGAGATAGACTACTTGCCATTTAATGAAGTAGGATATAAAATCCAGACTAATAGTGACGGAGATATAAATGCTAGAAATATAGTTAGACTAAATGAGATACTAAACTCCATAGAGATGTGTGAAAACATTTTGGCAGGGCTTCCTGAGGGCGAAATATTTACAAAGGTAAAGGGCAAACCAAACGGAGAAGCAATAGTGCGTTTTGAAGCTCCTAGAGGTGAGTTGATGTACTATGTAAAAGGCAATGGAAAAGCTATGCTTGAACGTGTCCGTATCAAGACACCGACCTTTGCATCTATACCTGCATTTTCTCATATATTTGTAGGCGAGAACTACGCAGATGCTCCTGCAATACTTGCATCATTTGATCCATGTCTATCATGTACGGCTAAGTAGATGCTAACTTCATTTTTAAAAGCTCTTACAAACCTTTTCAGTAAGCCTCAAACCATTGACTATCCAGTAACGCCAATAGAAAAAGATAAAGATTACAGAGGTCTAATAGAGTATGGAGAAGAGGAATGCATCTACTGTCTGAAGTGTGAAAAAGCCTGTCCACCGGGAGCTATACTTTTTGTACCTGTAGAAAATCCACCCAAAAATGAGAAAAATAAAAAGGGCTTAAAATACCACTACAATCCGCATCTATGCATCTACTGTCAAGAGTGTGTAAGAGCCTGCCCAAAACCGGACGAAGCACTTTGGCAGAGTAATAAGAAACCGCCTATAGCTTTAAAAGAAGATAGAGTTAATGATAAGTGGTTTGAGTTAGAGAGGTTTAAAAAAAGTTAGAGTTCAAAACTCTTTTTCATATAAGTCTTAATATCTTCTAGTTTTAACTCTTTATTTRCAAAAAGTTCRTTTGCTAAAATACCTTGACCTAGAAGCATATCAGCTCCATCTTTGAAAGTGATGTTTTTTTCTTGTGCTAAACGTAAAAATGGTGTTAGTTTTCCGTATATAGCATCTGCAACAAACGATGTGTTAGCTAAAGCATCTTCTATGATCTCTTTTGGAGCGGGTAGCTCTTCATCTTTTAGTCCGGCACTTGTTGTATTTACAACTAAGTCATACTTTTTTGTAGAGTAACTATCCCAGTTAAAAGTCTCACAGCCAATCTCTTGAAAATAAGAGAGTCTGCCTTCACTTCTATTTARAACAGATACTTTGATGCCATCTTGCATAAATCTTGATGCTAGTGCTTTTGCAGTTCCACCAGCTCCAAGAACAAGAACGTTATTTATCTTGCCAAACTCTTCTATAGCATACATAAAACCATCAGCATCTGTGTTGTATCCGATTAGTTTGCCGTTTTCATTTATGAGAGTGTTAACAACACCTACAGTCTTTGCAAAACCTCTAACTTCATCACAAGCTTTGTACGCTTCTTCTTTATGAGGAACAGTTACATTCGCACCGCTAAGRCCAAGAGAGAAAAAAGTCTCTTTTAGTTTTGTGCCGTCTTTTAAGTGAACTCTTGTGTAGCAAGCATCGTAGTTTAGGTTTTTAAATACGCAGTTGTGCATAAGAGGAGAGCGAGAGTGTGACACAGGATCACCAAAGATTGCGAAGAGTTTCATCTAGTCTAAATCTTCTAGTGAGTGTACAAGTGCACCGAGTTTATTTTTAACTTCTAAGTATTCCAGTTCATTTTGGCTATCTGCAACAACACCTGCACCTGCTTGAAGAATTACTTTGTCTTCTTTAACCATAGCAGTTCTAATAGTGATGGCAGTATCCATATTTCCATCAAAACCGAAGTAACYGATACTTCCACTGTAAAAACCACGTTTGATGCCTTCAAACTCAGCTATAAGCTCCATAGCACGTATCTTTGGAGCACCAGTCATTGTTCCGGCTGTAAATGTTGCCATAAAAAGGTCAAACATATCTTTGCCATCATCAAGCTCGGCTGTAACGTCTGAGACTATATGCATAACATGACTGAATCTCTCGATGTGCATCATATCTTCAACTTTTACAGTTCCAGTCTTTGCAACACGACTTACATCGTTTCTACCAAGGTCTATAAGCATTAGATGCTCTGCAAGCTCTTTAGGGTCAGAAAGTAACTCTTCTTCAAGCTCTTTATCTCTAAGTTTGTTCTTACCTCTTTTTCTAGTTCCTGCAATAGGGCGAAGAAGAAGTTCTCCATCACTTAGTCTAACCATAACTTCGGGAGAACTTCCAACGATGTTAAAGTCATCGTACTCAAGTAAATACATATATGGAGAAGGGTTTTTAGTTCTTAAGATGCGGTAGAAACTAAAAGGGTCAACCTTTATGTTTCTAGTAAAGCGGTTTGTCATCAAAATCTGAAAAACATCACCGCTTCTTATCATCTCTTTAGAGTCTTCTATCATTTGAAAGAACTTCTCTTTAGAGTGAGCAAAGCTTCCTTTATCAGAACCGATATTCTTTTTCATATGAACATATTTGTAAGGGCCCTTTAGAGTCTCTTCAATTAAGTCAAACTGTTTTGAGTACTCCTCTAAAGTACTTACTAATGTAATTTGATGATTTTTATGGGAGTAGACTAATATTAGTTTTGGAAGCATTAAATCTAAGTCAGGTGTATTTAACTCATCTACCAAATCATCCATAGTAGAGTCTAGCTTAGGCTCAAATACTTTAACCATATCGTAACCGATATACCCGATAAAACCATCAACATAACCGATATTTAGCTCTGATGTAGCTTCTTTGTACTTGGTAGTATCTATTTTGCTGTWGTACTCTTTTAAAAATGTAAAAGGAGATTCTTGTTTTATATGTTTAACACCAAGTGCATCTGTATAGATAGTCATGTCTTGTATGTATTGAAGTCTCTCTCTTGCACCGATACATATGAAACTATAGTTTCCATCACTCTGTCCAGCACTCTCTAGAAGGTGAGAAATCTCACCTTTGAACATACTCTTTAGTTTAGAATAAACGGCAATGGGTGCTAGTTGGTCTAGTATAAATTGTTTAGAATATATCATTAGAATTTAATTAAGAAAGCACCAGCTTCTATGTTACTTCTTATCGTTCTTAAAGCAGCTCTTGCTTCTTTTTCAGTATAAAAAGGACCAACTAGAACTTTGTTAAGTATTTTAGAGTCTTTAGTTACTTTATGGAACTTATATCTATAACCTTGACTTAGTATTGAGTCTAGGAACTTTTTGTTTGGAGCATATTTTGAAAAAGAACCAACTTGAACAAAGTATGCTTTAACATTTGAAGACTCTGCTATAGGAGCTTCTTTTTTAACCGCAGCTACTTTTTTAGGTGCTGGTTTTGGTTTAGCTTTTACTACTTTTTTTGTCTCTTTAGGTTTAACAACTTTTTTGCTTTGTAGAGATTCTTGTTTTAGTCTTTGAGCTATTTCATCTAAGTTGTCATTGTTTTTAGAATCTTCTTCTATTACTTCAACCTCTTCAAATAGTGGTTCTTCTGTAGGCTCAGGGATTGACCTAGTGTCTTCTTGAGGAAGTGGAATTGGTTGTGGTAAGTTATCTTTAGCATCTGGAGTCAGAGTACTCATAAGCATCACAACAATGATTAATATTACTCCGAGTGTAGCTACTGCTAAAACAATCTTCTTGTTTGAACCAGTAGAACCACCTCTATTTAAAATAATATCATTCAATTCATTTTTCTCAGTCATAAAATCCCCTTTTTAGTTTATCAGCATTTATAATACCAAAATTTTCTATAATTTATATAGAAAACTTCGCGGTCTGTACTTCGTACATAGACCTTGATTCGAGTCTAAAAACGTCAAGCAGTTGACGTTTTCTTAACGAGTCTCACATATGTTTTGACCAAGAAGCACCACGCTCCTTCGAATAAACCTCATATGGTAGTGTTAAAATATTATACTCATCCGGCATGTCAGCATTTGGAAACATTCTCCACTGCTTAGGTTGTTTAGCAGCTAGTTTCATAGAGATCATTTTACCAAGTTGGATAGCCTCTTGAAGAGTTGTGTGACCCTTGTGAATATACACATGAAGGTGACCCTCTGTTTTTGTTTTATAAGCTGTAAAGTTTATGTAACCCTCTTCACGAAGAAGAAGTTGAGCTTTGTGATAGAACCTTTCAGGATCTCTACCATTATAGTCGATTACAATATTTTCAACTTTGTTATGACTGTTAACAATAGAATGGGCAACAGTAATATCACCCTTAATATGTTGGTTGATTACTGACTGCGTTAATGGAGCATTTACTTTTTCAAACWTGTTATAAAAAGTACGACCTTTAAATGATAATTTGTTTACAACTTTATCACTTTTTACCCAATAGTGATCACTTACCATTTTGATAAGTTTTAAGTCCATCGCAGTCATTGTTTTACCTTAATATGTTGATTGGTTATAGATTACAAAATTTTGAGCTAAAGCTTTTAACTCTTCTTTTATACTAGCTTGAAGTTCAGTGTTATTGATATCATCAAGAACATCTGCCATTTTATTAGCAATAAGCTCAAACTCTTTTTCTTTCATACCACGAGATGTAAGAGCAGGTGAACCTACACGGATACCTGAAGTTACAAAAGGACTTCTTGTTTCACCGGGAACAGTGTTCATATTAATTGTGATACCAGCATTACCAAGGGCTGCATCTGCAGCTTTACCAGAAATATCACTACCTACAAAAGATACTAGGATTAAGTGGTTGTCAGTTCCGCCAGAAACTACATCATATCCACGTTTCATCATTACTTCAGCAAGTACCTTAGCGTTTGCCTTAACTTGCGCAGCGTAATCTTTCCACTCTGGAGAAAGGTTATATTTGAAACCAACAGCTTTTGCAGCGATAACGTGAACAAGCGGACCACCTTGAAGAGCAGGAAAAATTGCTGAGTTCATTTTCTTAGCAATATCTTCATCGTTAGTCATAATCATACCACCACGAGGGCCAGCAAGAGTTTTATGAGTTGTAGTTGTTACAACATGGGCATGTGGAAATGGGCTAGGGTGCTCACCTGCACAAACAAGACCAGCAATATGTGCGATATCAGCAAATAAAATTGCACCAACAGCATCAGCAATCTCACGGAATTTTTTGAAGTCGATTTCACGAGCATAAGCAGAAGCACCACATATGATGATTTTAGGTTTAACGATTTGAGCTATATCCATAACTCTTTCGTAGTTTATACGACCATCAAGTTCAACACCATAAGTAAATGCATGATAGTTCTTACCAGAAAAACTCGGCTTTGAACMGTGTGTTAAGTGACCACCATGRSYWARRYYCATRCCTARWAYWKTATCACCWGSTTTAAYTARWSCNNCATATNNACAGCASCATTTGCTTGWGAACCWGAGTGWGGTTGWACATTYGCRTARTYASMWCCAAAMARTTSSYWMGCWCKKTCRATTGCTAAMKKCTCARCAMYATCARCATAYTCACAWCCACCATAGTAACGCTTTCCTGGGTAACCTTCAGCATATTTGTTAGTAAATACTGAACCCATAGCTTCCATAACTGCCGGAAGTGTGAAGTTCTCAGATGCAATCATCTCTAAGTGGTCAGTTTGACGCTCTAACTCTTTTTCGCATAAATCAAATATTTCGCTATCGTACTCTTTTAAAAAACTCATGGTATAAAATTCCTTGTTAAAATTCTATGGATTATACAAAAAATATGATAATAAAGGACTGAATGGTATTTTGGATGATTTTATTCACTTTTTATAGACTATTTAATCTTTAATATTATTGCATGTTGGCTGGTATGCTATAATATGAAATGCATATAAATAGAGAGAAAGAAGCGGTATTGTAAATGAATATTTTTCGTAAAAAATTTGTAAAACCACTTGACGCCGTTTCATTGCAGCGTAAGCTGTTTATGTTTGTTGTCGGAGCTTTGTCGTTGATAATCGTCGCTGGTGGTACATTTATATATAAACTAGTTAACGATACTTTTATGAAATCAGAGAACACACATATTGAAATAATTGCTGAATCATTAACTCCAAGAGTAGGAGTATGGTATTTTATAAACTCTCAATCTGATAGTTCTCAAATGAATGATTTTTTAAAAACCATGCTTGCTACATATAAACTTGAATATATAGCTTTTAAAGATAAAAATGGAAAACTTGTAGCACAGAGCAGAACTAAAGAGTATGTTGCAGGAGACACATATAATATAGAATATACAACCGATGTTTACAGTCCAAAAAATGACCATCTTAAAAATAGTATGGGGACTCTTGATATTGTTAATAGTAACTATATGTTAAAAGAACTCTCTTATAAATATACTATTACAGGGATTCTATTTGCTGCTTTATTAGCTTTATATTTTTATTTGGAAATGAGTTTGCTAAAAGGCTTGCTAATGCCATTAAGAAGGATAGCAAGTGAAATAAAAGGATATATGCCTGGGGATAAGCTTCTTTTTACATCATTCACAAAAAATAAAGATGATGTAATATTTGAGATTGTTAATGGATTTCGACATATGCAGGAAAATATTGATGATGCAATTAGAGAAAAGGCTATTGAAGAAGAGAATAATAAAGCTAAAGATGCATTTTTACTAAAGCAATCAAGATTTATTGAAATGGGAACTATGATAAGTAATATCTCACATCAATGGAAACAGCCCCTTAATATAGTTGAACTATGTATGACTGATTTAACAATCAAAAATATAATGGGAGAAGTAGATCCTAAATATCAGGAAAAGCTTTTTAGAGAAATTCATAATCAGGTGACATTTATGTCAAAAACAATTGATGTATTTAAAAACTTTTTGAGTGAAGAGCATAATGAAAAAAATATTGAAATATTTTCAATTGATAGGGCCATCTCTGAAAGTTTACAGTTACTGGACAGTATTTTTGATAGTAAAAAAATAGATATTGAAGTGAGTTTGGATAAAACATCTTTAGCATATGGATCTATCAGCGAGATTGAACAAGTTATTTTAATAATACTTAATAACTCTATTGACGCTATAGATGCCAAAAATGAAGATAAGGGAAAGATAATTATTGAGTCTATTGTTGAAGGTGAAAATAATATTATTAAAATCCGTGATAACGGTGGAGGATTTGATAATAATGTTGTCGAAAAAATATTTGATGCATACTTTACAACTAAGCATCAATCTCAGGGTACTGGGCTAGGACTTTTTATAACAAAAACAATTATTGAGATAAAATTTAGTGGTACCATAGAAGCATATAGTTCTAAGGGTGGTGCACTTTTTGTGATTAAAATCCCTTTAGCAAGAGATAAAGAAGAGTAAAACTACTCTTCTTCTGTAGTTTTTTCTTCGTTATGTATCGGTTTCATTGCAGGGAACAATAAAACATCTCTGATAGAGTGTTCATTAGTAAGTAGCATAACCAATCTATCCATTCCAATTCCTTGACCAGCTGTAGGAGCCATTCCGTAGCTTAGTGCATCTATGAAATCTTCATCCATCTCATGTGCTTCATCATCACCTGCATCTTTAGCATCAACTTGACCTTTAAATCTTTCGTATTGGTCAACCGGATCATTTAACTCACTAAATGCATTAGCAATCTCACGACCTGCAATGAAAAGCTCAAACCTTTCTGTAATTTCAGGATTATCATCACTTCTACGAGCGAGTGGAGATATCTCTACAGGATACTCAGTAATAAAAGTAGGATCTATCAGTTTTTTCTCAACAAATTCATCAAAAAGTTCACCTTGAAGTTGACCTAGGTTCATACCTGGTTTTACAGTAAGGTTTTTAGATTTTAAAAAATCAATAATTTTTTCTTTCTCATTAACAACTTCTGCCGGAACACCGCCTATAGTAGTTAATGATTCAATAAGTGGAATTTCAGTAAAGTTGTCAAAGTTGATTTCCATCTCACCGTAAGGTAGTAATGTTGGTAAGTTTAGATGTTCAAAAAGATATTGAAAATACTCTTTTGTAATCTCTATTAGATCTTTGTAAGTCTTGTAAGCCCAGTAAAACTCAATAGATGTAAATTCAGGATTGTGAGTCGCATCCATACCTTCATTTCTAAAGTTTCTGTTAATCTCAAATACTGCTTCAAATCCACCAACGATAAGTCTTTTTAGATAAAGCTCCGGAGCAATTCTTAAAAATCTATCAATTCCAAGTGCATTGTGATGAGTAACAAAAGGCTTAGCATTCGCTCCACCGGCAATTGGATGCATCATTGGAGTTTCAACTTCTAAAAAGCCTTTATCCTCAAAGAAACGTCTAGTTAGTGAGATAACTTTTGAACGAATTTTGAATGTTTTACGAACATCAGCATTCATGATAAGGTCTAGGTATCTTTTTCTATATCTAATCTCTTTATCTGTAACACCGTGAAATTTTTCAGGAAGTGGAGCGATAGCTTTAGTTAAAAGTTTAAAGTCATTTACGTGGAGTGAAAGTTCTCCTTTCCCAGTTACAAAAGGGTAACCGTTAACTTCAATAATATCACCAACTTCAATATTTTTTTTAAAAATAGTATTGTAAAAGCCTTCTGGAAGGTTATCTCTAGCTACATATATCTGAAGCATTCCACTTTCATCTTCAATCTTAACAAAACTGGCTTTACCCATGATTCTTAAAAATTTGATTCTACCGCTAACACAGTAGTGACGGTTTTCATCTCTTTGATCTTCTTTTTCTACTATGTCTGAGTTTACATTTAAGTATTTTTCAATAGTTGTATTTCTTTGAGAGTCGTTCGAGTATGGGTTAAAACCAGCATCTCTTAGAAGCTGTGCTTTTTCTATTCTTTGTTGTATAAACTTGTTTTCAAAAGCCAATATTTTTCCTTAGTTATTTATTTTTAAATTTTATTATTTGCTTTGACAGCTTGAACAGATACCATATATTTGCATAGAGTGGTCTTTCATTATAAAACCAAGTTCATCTGCTATATGGTGTTGTCTATCTTCAATCTGCTCATCTACAAACTCTGTAATACTTCCACACTCTGTACAGATAAGGTGATCATGATGGTTCTTAGCACCAAGCTCATACTTTTTCCCTTGTGCACCAAATGATAGTGAAGTAACCATATTAGAGTCTTCTAGTAGTGATAGAGTTCTATATACTGTAGCTATACCAGTCTTTAAGTCAGGAAACTTTTCCTGTATAAGATGGTGAAGGGATTCTGGAGTTAAGTGCTCATCAGATTTGTAAAGAGTTTCTAGGATAACCTCTCTTTGAATTGTGAACTTTAGAGAGTTCTTTTTTAGAAGAGTTTTAAAGTCAATTAAAAGTTGTTCATACTCAATAGTTCTATCATTAAAATCAGTTGTTACTTTTGTCATTATTATTTTTTCTCCTGCATTTTAGATTCTATTTCTTCTTTTGTCTCTTCTACTATCTTTTGTGTAGAAGTTATTACGCTTTTGGTGACTTCGTCAGTAACCTTGTCTATGCTATTGTTAATATCATCACTAATCTCTATAGGGTCAAGCTTCATAATGAAAGCACCTGTAGTAACTAAAGCAGGAAATAAAAAGCTATTYGCCATAGGCGCTTCTAAAGTAGACTTAATAGCTTTAATATTATAAGCGGCATGTGCAATTACGGCAGCGATTAGAAAAAATTTACTCGCACCAAATACAAAACCAAGTATTCTGTCAAAGATCCCAAGACCGCTTAGTAAGCTAAGCTTTTTWAAGATATAACCTATCCCGATCATAAAAATCCAGAAGATAGCTAGTGTTACTAAAAAGCCTGCAAAACTAATAGCGGCACTATTCTCAAATTTGAAAATCATATCGCTAAGAGCTTGTCCAACAGAATCACCAACACGTGAAGCTACAAATATACCACCGATTATTCCAACAAGTCCAAAAACTTCTTTAAAAAAACCGTTAAGTATCCCTTTTAGACCCAGCATTAAAATAATAACTGAGGCTATTAAGTCAAAATAGTTGAATTCCATTTATCTCATTTCCGAATACATTTGGTTTTTGCCGTTAGCTTTAGCTTTGTAAAGAGCTTTATCTGCTCTAGCAACTAGAGAGTCAGGAGTGTCACCTTTAGCATATCTAGTCGTTCCGATACTCATAGTCACTCTAAGCCCTTCACCTTTATAAATAAGCTTATTTCCTCTAACTAGGTCAAGCAATCTGTTAGTTATTTTTTTACAGTGTGAATCATCAATACGGTTCAAGATAATTATAAACTCTTCCCCACCATATCTAAATACTTTATCACCATCTCTAAGTGTTTTCTTTAGAATGTTTGCTATAAATATTAAAACCTTGTCTCCGGCAACATGTCCGTATCTATCATTAATATTTTTAAAATCATCAATATCTAAAATAAGCATATGAAACTCATAGTGAAGTTCATTGTTTGAACATACACTTTTAAGATAAGAAGAAAGAGCACGTCTGTTAAATACTTTTGTAAGTGAGTCTAAGTTTGACTTTTCTTCTAGTGTTTTTACTTGACTTGTAAGCTGTGTGATAATATCATTTGCTTTTTTTACTTCTTCACTCATATGGGATTGGATCTCATCAAACTTACTAGTAAGTGAGGGCAGATCGATATGCTGAGCATTACACTCCATAAGAGTTCTCTCATGCATTTTAGTGAGTTTTTCCATTTTTTGATTTGTATTAGCATATGAGGATAAACTTTTTTTAGCTATGTCTTTGTAAGCATTGTGAAATATGGTCTCWGCWTAACCAGCACTGCTCATATCTTCATCACTGACATTCATAATAATTTGAGCAGATTCTGTAAGATAGTTGGCAACTTGCTCTTTAGTCGCTTCTTTTTGCTCATCAATAATAGATAAAAGCTCTTTACACATTTCATTAGCGAGAGATATTAGTTCATCTTTTTGCATAGCGATATCCTAAATAAAATATTCTGGTATTATACTCACGATAAGCATAAAAAAAGCTTTTGTTGAGTGAAAATAATATTATTTATACCTAATCAGAGCTATTTTAGGTGTTTTAATGTAAAATAACAAAAATTATAAATTTAAGGTTTTATTATGAGTATTTGGAGTCCTACTAGTTGGAGAGAAAAGCCAATTTTACAACAGCCAACTTATCCAAACAAAGATGAATTAAACAGAGTTCTAAAAGAGTTAGAAAACTATCCACCACTTGTATTTGCAGGAGAAGCACAGAGACTTAAAAGTCAACTTGCTGATGTAGTAGAAGGAAAAGCTTTCTTACTTCAAGGTGGAGATTGTGCCGAGAGCTTTAGTGAATTTCATGCTGATAATATTCGTGATACATTTAAAGTTTTAATGCAGATGGCGGTAGTTATGACTTATGCCGGTGGTGTCCCTGTTGTAAAAGTTGGTCGTCTTGGCGGACAGTTCGCAAAACCTCGTTCTAGTAATACAGAAACATTTGACGATATTACACTTGACTCTTACCGTGGTGATATTATTAACGGTGTAGAGTTTACTAAAGAAGCTCGTACTCCAGATCCTGAACGTATGATCAAAGCTTATAACCAAGCGTCTGCTACTCAAAATTTACTTCGTGCTTTTGCTACGGGTGGTATGGCCGATTTGCATCAAGTTCATAAATGGAACCTTGATTTTGCACATAAAAGTGAAGTCTCCGCTAAGTATGAAAAACTGGCTCAAGATATTGAAAATTCTTTACAGTTTATGCAAGCTTGTGGAATTACATCTAAAACATATAGAAACCTTAGAGAAACAGACTTTTATACATCTCATGAAGCTCTTTTACTTCCATATGAAGAAGCGTTTACTAGAAAAGATTCTATTACAGGTGACTGGTATGATACTTCTGCTCACATGTTATGGATCGGTGACAGAACTCGTCAACTTGACGGTGCACATGTTGAGTACTTAAAAGGTGTTAAAAATCCTATTGGTGTAAAAGCTGGACCTACAATGGACCCTGAAGACCTAATTAGACTTTGTCAAACACTAAATCCTCAAAATGAAGCAGGACGTCTGAATGTTATTGTAAGAATGGGTGCTAACAAAGTTGGTGAAGGAATGCCAAAACTTATTCGTGCAGTTGAAAAAGAGGGTATGAAAGTACTTTGGAGTTGTGATCCAATGCATGGTAATACTATTAAATCATCGACTAACTATAAAACTCGTCCGGTAGATGCTATATTAACTGAGATGAAACAATTCTTCCAAGTTCACAAGGCTGAGGGAACTGTTGGTGGTGGTGTACACTTAGAGATGACTGGTAAAAATGTTACTGAGTGTATCGGTGGTTCATTTACTGTAACAGAAGAAGATTTAAGTTCTCGTTACCATACTCACTGTGATCCAAGACTAAATGCTGACCAATCTTTAGAGTTAGCATTCTTAATCGCAGATACNTTAAAAGAAGCAAAAAAATAAAGTTTTTGTCATTCTCGGGCTTGACCCGGGAACCTAGCTTAAACCAATTTCCTCTTCCTTTTCCTCTATAGTTAAAAGTTCTTCAACCTTTTGCTCATATAGCTCTTCTAATTTTCCAAGCTCAGATGCCAGTTGAGAAATACCTATATCTTCATAACATTTTGGATCCCCAAGACACTTATTTTTTTCTTCCATTTGAAGTTCAAGTTTTTCTATTTCTTGAGGAAGTTTTTCAAGTGCAATTTTCTCTTTAAATGTAATCTTTAAAGTTTTTGGTTTTTCTTTAACTTCTTGTTTTACTTCTTTAACAGCTGTAGCAGATGCTTCCATATCCTCAAGCTCTTTTAACTCTTTTTCAAGCTCTAAGTATTCTGAGTATTGTTGATAAG
>NVRL01000048.1 GCA_002732645.1 Sulfurimonas sp.
TTAATTATAGAAATATACCTCAAGAAAAAACATAACTATATAAATATGACAATTTGCAATAGATTAAAATACTATACATATTTAAGGACAATTGACAGACATCAATAAATCATTATTAACATAATGGTAATATTGGTAAAATTTTTTTTACCAAAAGGATGCTCTATGTTTAAAAATATGTCAATAAGACTAAAACTGATTTTACAAACTGTTGTACCAACTTTAACAATTATTGGACTTGCTATTATGCTACTAGGGGCGAAGTACTCACAAGTAAATGATTTACATAACGTACAAAAGGCTTCTGAGCTTCTCGGCTCTATATCATTGCTTCTTCATGAAACGCAAAAAGAGAGAGGTATGAGTGCAGGCTATTTAGGAAGCAGTGGAAAAAACTTCAATCATCAACTACTCTCCCAAAGAGAACTTACTGATAGTAGACTTCAAGAGTTAAAAACACTATTAGAAGAGATTGATATAGCTAGTGTCGATGAAAAAATTCACAATTCCTTAAACATTGCACTTGGGCAAACTTCAAAGATGAGTTCAATCAGATCTGAAATCACTTCTTTGAATATAAAAACCTCGGTTGCTATCTTTTACTATACAGATATGAACTCAAAATTTTTAGATACTATTGTTAAAATATCTACCTTTTCTTCGGATCCGSAAATCACAAAACAAATTATTGCTTATTTAAACTTTTTATTGGTAAAAGAAAGAGCAGGAGTTGAAAGAGCAATTGGAACAAATATAACTGCAACTGATTATTTTGTAAATGGATCAAGAACAAAATTTTCTAATCTGATTTCTGCACAAGACTCTTACTTACTAAACTTTAAAGACTACTCATCTAAAGAATCTCTTGCATTTTATGCGAATACTCTTGATAATGAAGCCGTAAAAGAAGTAATCAGAATGAGAAAAATAATCTTAAGTACTAATTCAATCGGCGGCTTTGGAGTTGATTCAAAGTACTGGTTTGATACTATAACTAAAAAACTCACTTTACTTAGAAAAACTGAAAAATACATCATAGACAAACTTCATATTAGCAGTGCAAAAAATAAGAAGAATATAAAGCTGGCTATATCTATAAGTGACTTTGTGCATGAGTCGCAAAAAGAAAGAGGTGCAACGGCTGGATATGTAGGCAGTAAGGGTAAAAAATTTGCTCAAGTTCTTACTAAACAAAGATTACTTACAGACGAAAAACTTAAAGCTCTCAAAAAGATTATGCTCAATATTAATTCGCTGTATTTAAATAGAGAATCAAAAAATCTTTCAAACAAAGCATTAGCAGAACTTTCCAAACTTGAATCTATAAGAAATGGAGCAAGTTCGCTATCTCTTGGCGGGGCTAAAGTAATCGGATACTATACAAATATGCATGCGATATTTATTAATATAATAGCTTCTATATCAAAAGATGCAACTACTGTGAATGAAGCTAGAGATCTGCTTGCTTGGTATAACTTTGCAATGAGCAAAGAACGTGCTGGAATTGAGAGAGCTGTTATGTCTAATACTTTTGCAAGAAATAAATTCTTACCGCAAATGAAAGAAAAGTTTACAAAACTAGTAAGCGAGCAAAGTAGTTATTTAACAAGTTTTGAAAAATCTGCTGATTCTAAAATGGTTAATTTTTATTACTCCAATCTGCAAGGCAAAGCAGTTGATGAAGTGGATAGAATGAGAAGAATAGCCTTTGATGCTAAAAATATAGGTGGATTTGCAATTGACTCTAAATATTGGTTTAGCTCAATAACTACAAAGATAAATTTACTTAAAAAAGTAGATGACTATCTATCTAAAAAATTAAGCAAAACCATTGATATGCAGATATCTCAATCAAATCTGCAGCTATATATAGTATTTGCTGTTATCTCAGCCATAGTTATATTTATACTTTTCTTTTCAAAAATTATTGCAGATGGTGTTACAAATTCTATAAATAGTTTTCAAGCCGGTTTATTGAACTTTTTTGATTATATAAATAAAGATAGCAATAATACTGATTTACTAGATGAGAGTTCTAAAGATGAACTTGGAATAATGGCAAAAGTAGTAAATAAAAACATACAAAGGACTAAGGAGAGTCTAGATGAAGACAATGCTTTTATTACAAATACACAATCTGTTATGAGCAGAGTAGCAAATGGATGGTTTAGCACTCAGATAGAAGCGAAAACAACCAATCCAAGTCTTATAGAGTTGAAATCTACTATTAACAACTCTCTTACAAGCCTCGAAGATAGATTTGCATCGATAAATAATATTTTAGATAACTACACAAATTATGACTATACAAAAGAGTTGACTCTTGATGGGATTGAACATAAAGGAGCCATCGACACTCTGCTGATAGAGATTAACAAACTCAAAGATGCGATTGTAGATATGCTTAGAAATTCTTCAAGCAGTGCTGATAATCTTTTATCTAAAGCTGACTTCTTGCAACTACAAATGCAAGAGCTAAACAGTGCAACAATAAAACAAGTTGCAATGCTTCAAGAAACTGCCAATACGATGCAGGGGATAGATATATCAAGCAAAGATACATCTCAAAAAGCTAGAGAGGTTATTAGCCAATCCAATGATATCAAATCTGTAGTTTCAATCATTACTGATATTGCAGAACAAACAAATCTCCTTGCTCTTAATGCAGCCATAGAAGCAGCTCGTGCAGGAGAGCATGGGCGAGGTTTTGCGGTCGTTGCAGATGAAGTTAGAAAGCTTGCTGAGAGAACACAAAAATCACTATCTGAAATTAATGCCAACATAAATATACTTACTCAGTCTATCACAGAAATAGGTGTGAGTATTGATGAACAAAGCTCTAATGTATCTGATATAAATGATACTATTTCACAAATTGATAGTACAACTCAAAAAAATGCAAATACAGTTAGCAAGATAGATATAGTTACAAGTGAAGTAAAAGAGATGGCTTCAGAAATATCTAAAGATGTACAAAAAAATAAGTTTTAGATTCTAGCAATCTTAAACTTATTTCTATTTTTTTAACATATCTTTAATAGAAAAGCTAAAAACTGAACCCTCTGCGAACTTAGATTGTATCTGTAGTTTTGAGTCATGCATCTTCAAGATATAACTAACCATAGCCAGTCCAATTCCCATAGAGTTATCCCAAGTATTTTTCTTAACTCTATAAAACTTGGCAGTGACCTTATCTAGATGCTCTTCTTGAATACCGATACCTTTATCTATAACTGAGAGTTCATTATTTTTTAGTACTACTTTTACTTCCATTTCAGAGTATTTAAGTGCATTATCTACAAGATTGATAAGAACTAGCTCTATCATAGTTTTATCAGCTTCTATCATTGTCTTATCAGCTTCCAGATTTATCTCTCTGTCTCTATATTTAAGAGAGAGGTTTGAGACTACCTCTTCACAAAGCTTTTTCATATCAAAACGCTTGGATTCCATTTTAAGATCATCATTTTCAAGTTTTACTGAGAGAGCTAAACGATCTAGCATCTGAGATATTTTATCTCCATTTGAGCTTATCTTATTTAAGAACTTTTCACGTATCTTTGGAGTAATATCTGGATCTTCTTGAAGAGTCTGTGCATAACCCATTATAGATGCTACAGGGTTTTTAAACTCATGTGATATTGCAGATAATATATCATTTCTCTGCTTATTCATAAGTCTTAGTTTGGCAGTATATTTTCTCTTTTGCTTATCTCTTGAACTTAACTTTTTCACAAGATTTTTAAGCATCAAAGATATCTGCAAAAACTCATAAAAGTACTTTGTCTTTATAATAGCATTATAGTTTTTGTTTGAAATTTCATCAAGAAAAACAGTAATCTGCTCAATATCATAAACTATTCTTTCACTCATTCTTTTAGAGATATAAAATGCAAAAACAACCACTACTAGAAAGACAAGAAATAGTTTTGACCATAAAGAGTAAAAGTCACTCATTACCTGAGCAAGACTCATAGAGAGTCTGATATATATTTTTTCACCTCTATAAGAAAACTTTTTTGCAACATACAAGAAGTCTACTTTTAATGTCTTAGAGTATCTTGTTATATGTGAAAACATATCTCTATTTGCCTGCATAATCTCATATCTTGAACCATGATTATCCATTGTAGATTTGTCTGCACTAGACTCTGCAATGACCATTCCATCGGAGTCTATCATAGTTACACGAAGCTCTGTATTTTCATTTACACGTCTGGCATAAGCATCTAGGTCATCAACTTTTTCAAGCTCCAAGCCCATCAAGACTATTGCATTTTCCAAGTTATTTTCATTGTGATCTATAATGATTGATTTGAGTGCTACATAACTAATCAGAGATGTGACAAAAAGAGTTCCTACAAAAAGAAGTAGAAACTTAATAATAAATATTTGATGTATTTTTAACAAAGTTTGTATCCAACTCCACGTACTGTTTGAATGTAGTCTTTACTCTTATCTGGGTCTATCTTCTCTTTTAGACGGTTGATAGCAACATTTACAGTCTTGTACTGGTAAGCTTCACCGTCTCCCCATACATTAGTAAGAAGATAGTCACGGTCTAAGACACTATTTTTGTTGACGATGAACTCATAAAGGAGGTCAAACTCTAGCTTTGTTACTTCTACGCTCTTTGCATCTACTGTAAGTTCTCTTGTACTCTTATCTAAAAGCAAATCTCTATAAGAGACTTGACCTTCATTAAATTTTTTAGTAGTTCGTCTGAGAATAGCTTTAACACGTAGAATAAGCTCTTTCATATTAAAAGGTTTAGTAAGGTAGTCATCTCCACCTCTTAAAAAGCCCTCTTCTATATCTGAGTCTCTATTTTTTGCACTAAGATAGATTACAGGAGTAAGCACACCTTCATCACGAAGACTCGCTACAAACTCACTACCTTCAACACCGGGAAGATTTCTATCCATAATGAGAAGATCTATCTCTTCTTCTTCAAGTATTTGACTTACTGTTTTTGTGTTTAAAAAGCCTATGACTTCAAAACCTTCTTTTTCTAAACTATACTCAAGAAGTTCCAGTAAATCTTCTTCATCTTCAACTACTACTATTTTTGCACTCATCTATATGACCTTAGATATATATCTTTTCATAATTGTACCAAAATGTTGTTTTAGTTTGATTACAACATGGTTACATCCCTGTTGTATCTATCTGCTCATCTACTGTTAATGTAATACTTGCACTTCCATCATTTTTCGAGTATTCAAATACTTTATCAGTCATATCTCCAGTCTCTGTCCACTGTGTATCATTTGTGCCTATATCAAACTCAACATCTCTAATAGAGTCTCCATTATCACCTATGATGGTAAGATCATAATGATTGCTGGCATCTCCATTTGTAATAGTCATTATGTCATCAAGAGAAAGATTGCTAATCTCATGATTTCCATTGGCACCAAGATCTATCTTCTCAATATTTGCAAAAGTATCACCACCAAGAGCATTAAAGTTAATATCCTGTCCCGGCCACATAACTAAAGTATCATCTCCACCAAGACCATCGATATCTTTTCCAGAATAATAAAGAAGTTCATCATCACCAGCTGTAGCAGAAGTTGCAGAAACTGTTGCTGTAAAACTTCCTGTACTTATAACAGAAGTGTCGCCATTACTAGACTCAGTACTTTGAAGTGTTACATCTACATCTCCTGTAAATGCTTTTTGAACAAAAGTAATGCTGTTTACATTTTCATAAGAGATATTTGAGATTGTATATGTGTCACTTGAAGCGTCATAAGCCACACTTGTAGCATCTACTCCTGCTTCTTTAAAGCTAGCATCTACACCTAAACCTTTTAGTGTCATAGTAAAAATCTCTGAGCCATCAACATCTTGTACATTAGCATTTACATTTATAGCCACATCACTAAGCTCATCACCTATAGCATTTGCCGGGTCCATGTTTATAAGACCGTCTGCAACGGCTGTCCAAGTTATGTTTATGTTCTCTACAGTCTGAGTCTTACCTGAGCCACCTTCGCCGCTTACTACAACAAGCTTAGCATCGCTGACATCAACATCTGAACCTATCTTATCTGCTATAGGAGCAGATACTCCTATGAAATCTGGAAGAGTTCCATCTGCATCTACAGGGATAGTTATATTGTAGATATAGTCTCCATTGTCATCTCTACCTACAAGTTTAGAAGTAGTTGCTTTAGATACATTATTTGCATCTGTTCCATAGTAAACTACGTATCCGTAAGGAATATTTTGAAGGGTGATGCTAGAAATGGACTCAGTTGAATCACTTAAAGTACCTACATTTAGTACTAACTCAGCCATCCCATCTTCTAGACCCGCTGAAGAAGTAAGACTCAAGTTTGTTAACCCATCATTCACAGGAGTAACATTTATAGTCTTAGTTGCTAATGTAGTCTCTTCTGTAGTCGTGTAGTCTGCTCCAGATAAGTCTTTTTCTGGGTTTGGATTTTCAGATGATACTACCTTAGAGTCTATCGTAAGAGTTCCGTAGTGGTTTACTGGCGGAGTATATTTAAATACTATGTTATCAGCATTCAAGTCATTAGATACACCTGTAATCGTATAATATCCATCTAGAACAGCTAGTGTTGAGACATTTGCACCGTTATAAGTGATAGTACCTTTTGTAGATGCATCTCCATCTGTATAGCTCTCCGTAAACTTCACATATAGAGTTCCGTCTTTTATGATTACTCTATCACCATCAGCACTGTTGCTAAGGTCTAACGTAATAGTCTGCTCAGTAGGAGTTGCACTCTCAGCTACATCACTTCCAGATATACCTATAGTCGTTGCATCACTAACAGGAGTAAGTTCTGCATCAAAGCCACCTGCTTTTCCATCTACACTATAGCTTTTTTGATGTGTAGCATCTGAATTTTCTTCACTAATATAAGTTCGTACTTCTATGTTAAAGTCAACTTTCTCAGTCACTAAAGTGTTTTCATTAGATGCAGGAGTTACTTCAAGTGTTGCTAAAAGTGAATTTACATCGTTAACATTACCATCTCCGTATACAACATAGTAGTTAATCCCGTCAATTGTTACTGACTGAGTCGTACCGCTAATAGTGTAACCAGCTGGAAGGTCTGAGATAAGAATGGCAAACTTACTGCTATCTCCATTTGTATCTCCATCACTTACAGTTAATAAAGTATCTAGGGTAAATGACGTATCTTCTCTGAGTTGGGCTATATTTGAAGTTAGTGATAAATCCATTGGAGTGCCTGTATCATTTTGTAATGCTCCACTATCTCCATTAAAACTGCCATCTATTACAAGGTCAAAATTCTCACTATTTGTAAGGGTAGTAGAACTTCCATCTTTATGACCTACAGTTATATTAATATTCCCAGTTGTAGTTATGTTGTTAAAGTTTACATTCTCTCCATTAACTACAAACTCTATATTATTTAAAGCCCCATCTGCATCTAACATAGCATCTGTAACTGCAAGTGTCCAAGAACCGGAATTTATAATAGTAGCAGTTCCACCGTCATTTACAAGCTTGTCACCTGCGTATGTTCCGCCTACGACACTTACACCCTCAGGTACTCCACTAATAGTTATGCTTACAACCTTCTCACTACCGTCATCATCTGCACTGTTAGCTTCAGATGCTACATCATCAGGAGTAAGTTTAAAACCTATATCAAAAGTCACATTTGTTTTAGTAACAGTTAAAGTATCTCCACTTACTGTTGCTTTATCCGTATCATCAGATGCTAAAGTAATAGATGAAGTTGCTGTATCTGTGACTGCTTTTACATCTACACTATAAGTGTCATTTTTCCATGCAGTGCTATCATCATAAGTATTATCGCCTATAGTTGCATCTGTATATTTTGAAGTGTCATTTGTAGTGTCTGAGATTTTATAACGAATAGGGAAATTGTAATCTGTATCAAGGTCAGCCGGAATTATAGCAGTTATAGAATCACTGCTAGGATCTACATCAACCCAACCACTACCAGTGATTTCTACACTATTTTTAAAGATTTGAACGCCGGCTAAAGAGATACTACTCATATCTATTTGAAGTGCTTCAAGAGACTCGTTTGCATCTCCGCCATCAGTAAAGTTAAAGCTAAGGGTCTCAATAGTGTCTTCATTTTGAGTAGCTGTTTTATTTACACTACCATCAATCTCTGGAGTAACTAAAATATTTACATCTTTACTTGGATGTGTCTTTTTAGAACCGTCATTCTCTACTGTTTGAAAGCCAAGTTCTAAATCTATTTCACCACTATAATGCGTAGGCTTAGTTATAGATACACCTGAAAAATCATTTGAATTTACAACCCACTCTCTTGATGTTCCAGAACCACCTAGAAAAACTGCTCCACTTACATCAAAATCTGTACCTAAGTTTGTGATAGTGATAAAGAGAGATTCTGAGCCATCAGAGTCATAAGAGTGAGGAGTTCCTGCAAAGATATCAGTTAAAGAGATATTTCCTGCATCTTCTTTTGCAACGTAGTGATAATCATGACTAGTACCATCTGTATCTACAACAGTAGTCGTAGCATTCAGGTCATTGTCTACTACATCATCTGCTACACCTTTAACATTTACAACAATATCTTTAGGAGTAAAAGCTTGAGTGTCTTCATTTGCTTGACCTCTATTATCTACAGTCTGACCTGTTACTTTAAGAGTTACATCTTCGTTTGAGTTATGCACAGGGACATATTTAAACTCTGCATCGTTGTTGAAGTTTGTTATATTAATAGTTCCTGCTACAGGGGTAAGGATAACTCCATTGTAGTAGATAACTGCACCATTTGGTATATCTGATAAAGTTACATCAAATGACTCTGAACCATCTTTATCAGAGGTGAAAAATGTCACGTTAAGGTCTATACCTCCAGCTAATGCCAGAGCTTCACTTGTAGCTCCGCTAGCATCTCTACCTGCATCTTCTAAGCCTTTTGCCTGAGTAGTTTTTATAGTAGCTATATCTGCCACAGGATCTACTTCTACAGTTAGTATTGCCTGCCCTGAAGTTTGAGTATTTTGAGTTCCATCATCTTCATCATGATCGATTGTATAAGCTTCCATCTTGATATTAAAAGTTCCATTACTTCCTGTAGGGGCTATAAAGACAAGAGAGTCTAAAAACTCAACAGGAATATTTACACCAGCTACATTACTAATCACTACCTTTGTATGTTCAACGCCTAAAGCATCTGTATAGATAAACTTAGCACCTACAAGGTCGGTTGCATCTCCTGCTGTTAGTTTTGCATAAGTGTACTCTGAATTTGTCTGAGATATTGTATTGTTCGTAAGGTCTGTGTCATCTTGGTTAGTCCAAAATGATTCAAAACTATTTCCATTCTCAGATGTAAACGTAGAACCAAGAGCAAACTTACTATCCTCAGATGCCTTTGCCGTGTAGGTATGACTTGAGTTCATAGTAAGATCAGCTATGCCATCCCCATCACTATCTACACCTACTCTCTCAGCTACTTCAGTAACCTTTACAGGAAGAGTATATGTAGCTGTTCCATCTGTTGTTTCAACCTCTAATGAAAGGGTTAAATCCGTAGAACTATGAGCAGGTGGGGTAAGTTTATAGTTTGCAAGATCATTTAGGTCATTTATAACTGTGTAAAGTCCATCTATAGTCACWCTTCCCGAAGTTATAGTRGCTCCATCCAGAGATGATGTTAAAATTTTAATACTTACAAAATCTTCATCAGATGCATCTGTGATTTTCACCTTACYTAAAAATGAAACTTCATTATCTTCACTTGTTGTAACACCTTTAACTTCTACGTCCATAGATTTAGTAACTGTTATAGTAGAGCCTATAGCTTCATTTACTTCAAATCCAACTCTATCATGAATGTTATGTGAACCGACGCTATTTAAATCGTATGAATCCCAGTTTACAGAACCATACCAGTCAGCACCCTCAGCATCTACAAACTCTTTCTCAACTGCCACTGCTGTAACTGTAATGTTAAATGTGCCATCAACATCAGGAAATCTTAGTTTACCTTCTGTACCTGCACCGTCAAGATAGTTCTCTGCACTTATGATAAGACTTGATGTCCCATCACCGTTGTCTATAACTCTGTAGTATGAACTACTTAAGCCTTTAAACATATACTTTGTGTCATTACCAGCTGAACCAATAAGATCAACACCACCAGAATTTAGATTACCACTATGTGAATAGTAAGCTCCAGATGGAAGTCCATCTATTCTAATTAGATGCGCTTCTGATTTATCAGACGAGTCACCAAATGTAAGGTTAGAGTTTGAGTTTGAGATAATATCTGAAATATTCATCCAAGAACTACTCACATCATTTAGCTCCTGTTCAGCCAGAGTTACATCATTTAGAGCTACATTTATTGAGACATTATCAGCGACACCATGAACAATTATCTTTTGCTCTATTGAGTAGTCTTTTGTATCCGTATCTGCACCTGTTGAGAGTGTAGCCGTATCTGTCACTGTGAAGTTATAAGTGATAGTAAAGTCTGCATCTGAATCTGCTGGAGGAATGATACTTAGTACGTTTGTACTAGGGTCAAACCCGCTAATAGTGTACTTATTTGTAGCTCCATCATAAACTAAGACTACTGCTACTCCATCTACATAAAGAGTAGCACCATCTGGAATGCCTTTTACAGTGATATCTCCAACACTCTCACTACGGTCATCATCGTAGTTTGCTCCTGAGCCTGTTGCAAGTAAGTTTGCAATATTTGGAACATCAAGGACTAAGGCTGTAGCTGTATTATCTTCTACTTCATCTTCATCTTTTGCATCTTCATTAACCTCTAAGTCATTTAGAGTAGGTGCTACAAAATCTACTTTTGGTTTAGTATCAAAAATAAGGTTAGAAGTTGCAGTATCACCATCAGAATCTGTAATAGTGTAAGCTACGCTAACTGTGCCACTGTAATCACTCTTTGGCTCAAAAGTTACGCCACCATTTCCATCACTGACTATAGTTCCTATCTCTGAACCATCTGTTACAGCTACACCAGATGCATTTACCTTAACAGAACTTGCATTAGCAGTTAAATCTGTTCCTGCAATAGTTAGCGATGATGTTCCATCAGCAGGTCTAAATTCATCTGCTAATATCAGTTTATTTGCGCTTGCACTTGAATCTTCATTGTGTGTATGTGTCACTCCATCAAGATCAGGAACTGAGTCAACTACAGCTACATTAAATGTTTTAGATATTGTTGCTGTTCCTGCTGTTACGGTATAACCAAACACAAGGTTTAGTTCATTGTGTCCATCTGCATCTGCATGATCTAGCGGTTTGTAAAGAGTAAAGGTATACTCTGTCGCATCTGACTTGTCTAACTCAACTTTAAATACCACTGTACCGTCTGCCAACTTACCTACAATATCACCAGATACTATAGAAGTAGTAATATCTTGACCTTCTGACTTTAGGTTTGTTGTCCAGCTGTTATCATCAAAAGCAACACTGTAACTGTCTGCATTAACATTTGTAAGGTTTAGTGATTTTGTACTTATAGTTGCACCAGCTATCTCTTCACCGTTTGCAGAGTTTTGCGGTTTTATATCATTTACAAGAGCATCTTCGTAAACTTTTGCATCTTCTGAAGTTGCTACTACTACACCGTCTTTTATCTCGCCTGTTGCCTGAGAGTCTGCATCTACCCCTGTTTTATTTGAATACTTGTCTAAGTTTTCATAGTAATTGTTTGTATCTACAATGGTRTCAACTTCTACTGTATAGTTCTCAAYTCCCTCATTTGCAAAGTCATCTTTTGTAAGATTCTCAAATGTAGTGCTACTTCCATTAGTAATAGTAACTTGTTTAACTATTGTAGTAAAGTCACTATCATCTACACCATTTGTCGAAGTATACTTCAAGTTTACAACTATAGATTTATCTGCTGGCACTACTACTTCAACTCCATCTTTATCTACTAACGTTACTGTATGAGTTAGTTTTGAACCCTCTACAACCGAGTCATTATGAGTTATTTTTATATAGAGAGTATCTACGTCTTGGTCAGGTATTTTATCATCAGCATCATCAGTTATTTTTCCTGTTGATTTGTTGTTTGCAGTATCAATGGCTATATTTTCAAAGCCTGTATTTGATGCAGTTATTGARYCRATAGAGACTGTATAACCCTCTACTCCTTCTGAGAAATAATCCTCTGCTACTATGTTGTCAAAAGTGTATGTGCTTCCACCATTTCCRGTWATTGTAAATGTAGTAGTTTTTGTAGTTAAATCTGCATCTTCAATCCCATCTACTGATGTAATGCCAGAATATGWAAGTGTTACATCTATAGTCTCACCRTTTGCAAGGTTTACAGTAGTTCCATCTTTGTCGACTATARTAAAGGTATGAGTWAGTTTCTCYCCTGCWCCCTCTTTTGCYGTRRCATCTCCGCTTAGTTGTACATAKACDGTGTCTACATCTTSAKYWRYKWYTWYWTCATTACCAGTATCTAAAATAGTACCGACACCTTGTCCATCTTCTATAGTTACATTTGAACTTGGATTTGTAAGGYTTATAAGAAACTCTTCATCACTCTCTTTAAAGTAGTCATCAATTATGGGAACTGTTATAGTTGTTGTTGTTTGACCGGYTACAATTGTCCCACTTCCCGTCGTAGCTGTATAGTCTTTTCCGGATTCTGCATCTATAGGATTTTTATTCGCAGATGCATAGTTAAATGTTACATTTTCATCTATAGAATCATTTAAAGTAACTGTAAAAGTCATAGTCCCATCAGCTTCATTCACTGTCACATCGTTTATGCTAAGAGATGGAACATCATCTAAAATAGTTGTGGTCACAGATGCGTTTGCAAGAGTAACTTCACCAAGTCCACCTGTCTCATACGAGCTAATAGATACTAAATAATCTTCATCTTGTTCTACCTTATTATCACTCTTGTTTGAAATAGTAAAACTAACACTAGTCTGACCGGCTACAATCGTAAGTGATCTTGTCTCAGTAGTTATATCTCCACTGTCAGTATCTATATGAGAGATAGTAACACTGATTTTCATATCAGTTAATGGAGCTTCATCAATAGTAAGTTTATAAGTAGCTGTATTACCTTCGTTTACTGTTGCATCTCCATCTATTCTAAGTACACCACTTAGTGGTGGCTTAGTCGATGGTGGAGGAGTCACAGGAGGTGGTGTTACTGGTGGCGGTGTTGTCGGTGGAGTAGGAATATCTGGCGTTCCTGGGACATAAGGGTCTCTAGCTATTGGATTTAGTCCAAGTTCAGACTCTGTCTCAAACTGATCTTTTATCTCAAA
>NVRL01000049.1 GCA_002732645.1 Sulfurimonas sp.
TAATAAAATTTTAATTATACTTTAATTATACTCTCTGTAATTATATTTAGCCAAACTTATTGCGAGATAAGGACGGAAAGCTGTGAGTCTTAGATTTTATATTAAATTTAAGATTGTCTAGTTGCACTTCTTTCATATACTTTCCTTTTTTTTTGAAATCAGAATACGGCTCTATACTAAAGGATATAAAATGCTAAACAACATGACAATCAGAAAAAAACTTATTTTTCTTAGTATTGTAGTTCTATCTGTGATTATAGTTTTTTCTGTGAGGTCGTCTTATGCGACTTGGAATGAGCATAAAAACATTAAAGACACTACTTCATTAATAAAACTCTCTGTAAAGATGAGTGCAGTATTACATGAGTTACAAAAAGAGAGAGGAGCAAGTGCCGGTTTTTTAGGTTCGAAGGGGACAAAATTTGTAGATATTCTTCCTAAACAACACAACTCCAGTGATAAAAAAATTAAAGAGCTTAGAGCTTATATCTCGGCAAACCCTTCAGATGCAACTTCTAAGGTCACTAAAGAGATAGCTCTTGATTCTGTTCCTGCTATGAGAACAAAAGTAAAATCTCAAAGCGCAACAGTTAAAGATGCGGTAGTCTTCTACACAGCTTTAAACAAAAAAATTATTGATACTATATCTCACTTCTCAACAATTCCAAGAAATGCCAAATTAAGAACTAACTTCAACAGCTTTGTAGTTTTCATTAGTTCAAAAGAGCGTGCTGGGATCGAACGTGCAGTTTTATCAAGTGTGTTTGCTAAAGACACTTTTTCAAGAGCAACTTCTGCAAAGTTTTCTTCTTTAGTCTCAGAGCAAAAAGCCTTAACAAACCTCTTCTTGCATACAGCAAACTCTGATATGCAACAAGCTTATAGTAAAACAAAATCTGACATCTCATTTGCAGAAGTAAATAAGTTTAGAGCAATAGCATCTTCAAAAGAGAATAACTTTGGAGTAGATGCTACTGTTTGGTTTAAAACTATTACTAAAAAAATAAATAAGCTAAAAGAGTTTGAGGATACTTTATCTGACTACACTTTAGATATGGCAGAGTCAATGGTTTCTGCTTCACTTATGTCACTTCTTTTTATATCTATAATTTCAACTTTTGTTGTTTTATTTGGTATGTACCTAACAAGAGATGTATCAAACAGTATATCAAGTTCTATAAACAGGGTTAAAAGAATAATCGGTCAAATAACAACAGATGGCGATCTCTCTATTGATGTAGACAGAAGATCAATTGTAAGAAATGAGATGGATGAAATCACACAACTACTTGCAACTCTCGTAGATTTAATCAAAGATTTAACAGGAAGAATCAATACATCAGTTCATAAGGCATCTCAGGGAGATTTTAGTTATGATCTTAAYGACAATGGACTKCATGGAGATTTTGCCGAAGCTATCCATAATGTAAAAGACGGAATCTGTGCGATGAAAGAAGCACATGAAAAGCAAAAAATCATTAACTTCAACTCAAATGTTAGAGGTGTTGGTAGCGTCGGCGATGGTCTTGGACTTATTCAAGGAGAGATGTCTAGCGTAATTGAAGAACTTAGTGAAGTTCAGACAACAACTAAAAATACAGCGCAGACATCAAATGACTCTATGAGTGCGGTTGCAAACATATTAGAAAAGCTGCAAATATTGGTTGAGCAAATAAGTGATAGTAACTCTTCTATAGAAGACTTAAATAATAAAACTAATGAAATCACTTCTGTGGTTGATCTTATTAAAGACATCGCGGAACAGACTAACCTTCTTGCTTTAAATGCCGCTATTGAAGCTGCACGTGCCGGTGAGCATGGTCGTGGTTTTGCAGTTGTAGCAGATGAAGTTCGTAAACTTGCAGAGAGAACTCAAAAAGCTACTAGTGAGATAACTATTTCAATTAACTCAATGAAACAAGAGTCTAGTATTATTTTAGAAAAATCTGAAACAATGACATCTATTGCCGATGAAGCTTCTACTTCAGTTGATAACTTCAATACAACAATGAGTGGAATGAACTCAGATGCTGTAAAGATGGCTGAAGTAATAAATGATATGGAAAACAAAGTCTTTATAGTTTTAGCAAAAATAGACCATATTATATATAAAGCAAATGCTTATGACTCTATTGTTACAGCTGACAACAGCAAGTCATTTGGCTCTCATATAGAGTGTAGACTTGGAAAATGGTATGCAGGTAATGGTAAAGAACGTTTTGGAAATACAAGTGCGTACAAAGAAGCTCTTGCCCCACATAAAACGGTGCATGATAGTGTACATAACTGTATAGCTTATTTTGCAAATGAAGATACTAGAATAGAACATGAAGAGACGATTGTAGAAAACTTAAAAACGATGGAAGAAAACAGTGATAAACTCTTTGTTTTATTAAACGAGATGCTTGTACAATATCATAATTAACAAAGTTTATGATCTTCTTGGAAGTCTTACTCTTGTGAGAGCTCCAAGATAATCTCTCTTAGTTCATCTTTATCAAAAAAAATATTTAAAGATAACTCTGTATTAAATTTCTTTAAAAGCTCCCTCTTTTTTGCAACTCTTGCATCTATATCATCTACTAACGGTTCTAATGCAACTTGAAGTTCTTGTTTATATCCATTTATAATATCTGCTCTCTTTTCTTCTTTGCTCTGGATTATCTCAACCACATTACTACGCATAGTCATAATAACTATTATAACAAATATTACGATACCTACCCCAGAGTAAATTATTTCACTATCCACATAAAAACCTTTAGTAAAAATATTAATCAAAATTCATCACAAGTATATCAAATTTTAACACTATTATGAGGGCTTTTACGATACCATTTCAAATATTATTTGACAAAATGAAATATATTTATAAAAATTAAAAAAAGTATGCAAGAATACACCAAACACAAAAGGAGTAAACATGTCTCATGCAAATAATTCTGAAACAGACACTTACACATATAATGATTCTCAGGTAAAAATAATAACTGTATTTACAGAAGATGGAAAATCTACTGCACTTGTTGAAGACGAGAACGGAGAACTATTTGAAGTAGATAGAGATTCACTTAGATTAACTTAGTTGACTAAGTAGTTCTAATCTCTAAACTTCCCTCTTATCTCTAAAAACTGATCTAAATTATTAAAGAAAATATCGACTAACCTTGGATCGAAATGACTCCCTTTTTCACTTTTAAATAACTCAAAAATTCGCTCATCACTCCAAGCTTTTTTATAGGCTCTATCTGATCCTAGTGCATCAAATACATCTGCAACTGCTGTTATACGACCATATATATGGATATTTTCACCTTTTAAGCCATTTGGGTATCCACTTCCATCATACTTTTCATGATGCTCATAAGCTACAGTTGCAGCAGCTTTTAGTATTTTTCTGTTTGAACCCTTTAAAACATTAAAACCTATCTCACTATGTGATCTCATTATTTTCCACTCATCAGCATCTAGTTTGCCTGGCTTTTTCAAGATACTATCAGGTATCCCAACTTTTCCTATATCATGCATTGGAGAAGCATCATATAGTAGTTCGGACTCCTCTTCTGATAGTCCATACTTCAGTGCTAAAAGTTTAGAGTACTCAGCAACACGCTTAACATGGTTACCCGTCTCTTTAGAACGAGACTCACCAATCTCACCCATTTTATAGATAACTTCACGTTGTGTCTCTTCTATCTCTTTGTGTACATGTATAACATCACTAATATCATACTGTATACTCATATACTCTACTATGTCGTCATTTAGGTCTAAAATAGGGACAATAAGAGTATCAAGATATATTACTTTTCCGCTTTTTGTTATATTTGTAATAACACCATTGTAATTCTTTTTAGAAGTAATAGTCTGCCATAGCTCTTTATATACCTCACTTGGAACATTTTTATCTCGAAGAAGCGGAGTATGTTTTTTTCCTATGAGCTCTTCTTTTTTAAAGCCAGTCAATTTCTCATGTGTTTCATTTAGATAAGTGATAGCACCTTTTGTATCTGTTCTAGTAAAAGATGCAGCACTCTCAATTGCTTTTTCATACTGAGAAAGTAGGTGCATCTTCTCTTGAAGACTCTCATTTGAACTACTAAGTTCTTTTTTTAGAAGCTCTTTAAGCTCCTCTAGTTCTGTAATATCATGTCTAATAGCRATATATTCAACTATTTCATTTTTACCATTTCTTACAGGAAAAATAGTTACATTTACCGTATATGAACTTCCATCTTTTTTCCTATTTTTAATATTTCCTTGCCAGATATTTCCTGACTTAATAGTCTTCCATATCTCTTTGAATACTTTTGATGGAGTGTCACCGTGCCTTACTAAAGAGTGGGGTTTTCCTATTAATTCATCTTTTGTATATCCTGAGAGCTGAACAAAAGCTTCATTTACATAAGTGATTTTACCCTTTAAATCTGTCTTTGACACAAGTGTTGTTTTATCTATAGCATTTTGCAGTTGTTCTATCGTATTCGTTTTTTCTCTACTCTGTCTGTAAAAGTAAAATCCTAGTAATATAATCAATATAGCAACCAAATACTTTACTGATTGAGCAATAAAAAGATTATATATTGCGCTATCATTTCTACTAGAGATTAGGTAACCAACAGTATCGCCGGCTACGTCTTTTATAGGAACAAATATAAATATTCTATTTATTCCCAARTGAAAGCTATCTTCTGCAAATGCTTTATCACTACCTATATGTTTACGTATATACTCAATGATTTTCTTCATTGGTTTCATTGAAATCGAGCTGTCTGAGTGAATGCTATTTGACATAAAGTACTTATCACTTGCACAGAATTCATGATAATATTTTTTCAGATGATCTTTAACTATATTTGCTTCCATAATCTCTTTTTTAACTATCATAGAGTAGTCAGCATCTAAAGACTCTTTCATCTGTCTTACAACTGAGCGTACACTTATAGAGAGTTCCACACTACCAACATAGACTTTCTCTCTAAAGATAGGATATACATATCTAAAACCATCAAAGTACTTACCAACTTCATAACCGTATACAGGCTTTTTTGTCTTTATAATCTTTTTAATGCTATCTCTAAAAAGTAGACTGTCACCACTCTTTTTTAGWTTATGAAACCTTAAAAAACTATCACCATTTGCCAAGTGAAAGTGCAACTGTAATATTCCAGATTTTTTCATTCTTTCGTATCTAGTATTTAACATAGTATGGAGTCTAACTCTATTTGCATCAATATTCGTGTCACTATTAGCTTCACTTAGTATTTCAGATATTTGATTATTTTCTAAAACTTCATGAAAGAGAGTTTCTACAACTCTCTTATTTGAAATTACTTTTTCATTGTATTGAAGTTCTAAGTCATATATTTTTTCTTTAAGATAGACCTCTTTTTTATATGAAAACTCAAAGCATAGCAATAAGCCTACAGCTACAATAGCCAAAAATAAAACTATATTTTTTTTATTAATTACATTCTTCATAAAATTGTTACCTTGTATCATACTTGTTAAAATTTAATTATTTTATTTATTTATTTATTTTATTTGTAATTATAATAAACTAAAGTGAAGAAATAGTGAAGAAAACAATAATCTAGGATACAATTTCATATGAAACTATTAATTATAAACTCTGACAAACTTTTTAGCATAAACTTCAAAGAATACTTTTCAAAAAAAAGCTTTATTGTAGATAGTTATGAAAACTGTGAGAACTTACTAAACTCTGATAATACTAACCATATAATAGCTCAATATGATGTTATATTTTTATCGATAGAAAAAGATAATTTATTTGCTCTTGATTTATTAGATCATATCAACGTTATGGGTGCTCATGCTGCTGTTATATTTTTAAGTTATATTAATTCCATGAAGATTATGGAAAAAGCTTTTGCAAGAAACTGTGAAGACTATATGCTTCATCCTTTTTCACTTAAAGAGATAGAGCTTCGTGCTATGAAAGCAGTAAGAAAAAAAATGAAATTTGATGAGATTGAACTCGTGGGAAACTATACCTATACACTATCACAACATGCTGTATTTTATGAGCATGCGTATATAAAACTAACAAAGATAGAACAAGGCATCTTATATCTTCTTATTATCCATAAAAATCAAATTGTACCTCATGAAAAAATTGTAAATTTTGTGTGGAAGGGGAAAGATATTTTGCAAAACACTCTATCTGTTCATATTAAAAATCTTAAAAAAAAGATAGTAGGAGTACCCATTAAATCTATACAAGGGCTGGGATACTCTCTGAGATTATAGTCTGTTACTCATAGGGATTAGCAGATGCTCGATATCATCATGTTTACTAAGGTAGTGTTTAGCACTCCAGTGAAGTATAGATTCTGACGTAATATATATAGTTTTTTTCTTGTAGTTATCTGAGTCAAACATAGGGTTCTCTTCTAAAAAATCCACTACTTTTTTTCTTGTTTTTTTAATATTTGTATCTGTAATTTTTTTGCTTGTGTCAGAAGTCCAATTTTTGCACTGTATAAAAAGAATCTCTTTATTTTTAATAGCTATAAGATCTATTTCAGAATTTTTCTTATTATTAGAAGCCACTATGTAGTTCATGTTTTTGTATTTATTATAAATAAACTTTTCATAGAGATTATCTTTAACTTTCGCTTCATCTTTATTTATGACTTCAGGTTTATTTAGCTCTTTAAAATATTTTATATGTTTTATGAGTTCAAAGTTACTTTTTATTTTCTCATGCCATACCATGTATTTTTGCTTATTTTCATGACTGTATTTTCCAAAAGCACCTTTAGCTTTACCAAGGGTAGTTGGAACAAACCAGCTATTACTATTCTCGATCCATCTTAACTCTAAAAATACTTTGTTAAGTTCTGAAGGTGCTAGTCTGAAATGAGTTGCCAAAGTACTCACTGCAATATAGGTATTATTATATACTCTTTTCACATCATCCGTTTTCCTGCTAAGTATTCCAAACATAAAAATCCCTGCATACATAAATTTAGAACTAACTACTAATAAAAACATTTTATCATATATAGAAACTTATATGTATGTTTTTCAACTTTTTATTTGAAAAAATCAAAAATTGTTACTAAAATGTACAAAAACAGAGTTATAAATCTTACACAAATCTAACTTTAAGTGAAGTGTATTGTTATATAATATCTTATAACATATAAAGAGGTTAACAATGGTATCTACTAAGTATCTTGCTATTGATAAAGAGATTATTTCAGAAGGCATGAGCTTTGAGTTTAAAGTATTCGTACAATCTTCAGATAAAAAAATGGACTGCTTTAAAGAAAATGGTAGCTGTTTTACAAATAACGATAAAGTTATTATAGACACACTCCACGCTTTATATGTAGAAGAAGCAGAGCATCCAGAGTATGAAGTCTTTTACAAAAACTTTTTAGTAACTCAACAAGAACTAAAAAATATAAAACTTGACAATAAACCTTCAGCTATATATGAAAACGCTGAAAATGTATTAAATGACCTTTTTTCCAACCCTGAGGGACTAGGTAACTATGAGTCTTCAAAGGAAGTAGTACATGATATGATAGACACTATTTTAGATGATAACTTTAGTATTAAATCTTTGATGGATATTGCTACACATGACTACTACACTCACACACACTCTATAAATGTTTCCATATATGCACTAAGTCTGGGTTCTTATATGAAGATGCAGCCGGAAACACTTGCAGAGCTTGGTGAATCAGCTCTTTTACATGATCTTGGAAAAAGCAAAGTAGACCTTAGCATACTAAATAAAAATGGGACACTGACTGACAAAGAGTTTTATGAGATAAAAAAACATCCCGATATTGGATACAAGATAGGACTCAAGTTAGGTATAGATAACCAAAATGTACTAGATGGCATCAGATACCACCATGAGAAGATGGACGGCACTGGCTACCCTTCTAAACTAAAAGCTTCAAACATACCTCTTTTTGCTCGTATCATAGGAATATGTGACATATTTGATGCGCTGACAAGTAGAAGAAGTTATAAAGAAGCTATGAGCTCATTTGATGCAATAAAACTTATGAAGTTAAAAATGAATAATCATGTAGATGTAAAAATACTTGATAAGATGATTATGATGTTTAGATAATCACTAAAGAGAGTTAGCTAAACTCTCTTTGCGCTTAGTCTAAAGAGTTAATTACCCTCTAGCATTATTTTTTGCGCTAACTTCACAACTTCAACATCTGGATTTTCAATATATCTTATCGCATAGTGACTATTTTTTACAGCAGCCATTTGGACATCTTTATCCGGATTTTTGATATCTTGTATTATCTGGTAACTTTGTTTTACAGCAGCGAGTTGAGCTTCTTTATCTGGATTTTTAATATATCTAATTGCGTGATAACTTTGCTCAACTGCAGCTAATTGAACTTCCTTATCTGGGTTTTTTATGTATTGTATTGCATAGTAACTCTTGTTTACAGCAGCTAGCTGAACTTCTTTATCAGGATTTTTCATCATTTGAATTGCACGATAACCATGCTCTAAAGCAGCTAACTGCTCTTTATTGTCAGCAGATGATCCCGCACATTCAGTTAAACCTAAAAGCATCAAACCTATAACAGCACCATTTATAATATTTTTCTTCATTGAGTAACTCCCATATTGTGTTACATAAATTATATATAAACTAAACGTATTTATGTATTAATATTTATATAACTTTTATTAATATATCACATTTTAATGTGATATAAATTATGACTTAAAAAATGGGAGAATTATTAAGATTTGAAAAATCAGTGTTTCACTTCTTTAAATTATTTATTTGAGTTTCTTTTTTACTTATGAAACTTATACTTAATATACCAAGTGCTAGTATAAAAACAGTTATAGATGCAATAAGGGTACCTATATAGAACACAACACTTTCTTGCTCTAGATTCATCCCATAGATACTGTATATGATTGCTAGAATAGAGAAGATTAATAGTAGTTTAGAGAACTGTAACATATTATTTCCTTTTTTTGTTTTTGAAATTATTTTTAAGTTGTTTATAGAGTTAAAAAATAATCGGTGGTTTTTCAATATCTATAAAATTATCACGTAGAAAAAAAGATGGATCATAGACWRTSYSWKWTKMATCNRKMRYSRYAYAYSATNAAKANRTMAAATNNNTTKYRAGMWRYKTMRGWYRTSWTYAANNTMTYTKCAMCSTSKTRTKMWWYWWCWAYARAGRMWYCMSWRRYARTRRCANCRMSAMCCNNTYSTKMSWCMWYAGYACWGCYWKKMGTTMMMARWARAMMARRYSMRAWKAGAAAAARGARWAAWAGAGATTTGAGTTTCATAAACAACATTATAAGATTTTTACTACAGACAAAAGTAAATGCAAATAATAACTTTTTTATTGTTAATTCAGAGAAAATAAATTTAAATTAAGTTTAGCTTAAATTATATATATTGGCTTGTTAATGCTATGATTCTTTTGTTGAGATACATGAACCTTTTATCTGCTTAACTAACAGATGTCTAAAAGGTTAAGGTTAGGACTTTCGGGTCTTAGCCTTTTTTTTACCAATTTTTTGCTAAGGTTGGGGTGGGTGTAGACTTTAAGTAAAGGTCTAGTAGTCTTTTTAGTTTTAATGGTGGTCTCACCCTCTTTATACTAATCAAAACAGAGGGATTAATTACCCCTCTGACTACTATTTTTAATCACTTCACATTCTGTTTAGTAATTACACCGAACATATCCACAAAGTAAAAAATTACATAGTCACTTAACGGTAAAGCTTCTAGTCTTGTTATTTCCATTGTTCCCTACTTCCTAGTATCTTTTCTTAGTATTTGAATTGGCGTTGCTAGTTAACTGTATTGACTTATACACATAATAGTGTGTATAATTATACATATATAGTACAGGAGTGACAAAATGAATACTGTAAGATTAAATATAACTCTCCCATCAAGTGTTAATGACGATATTAATCATTATGCAAAAGAGTTAAATGAAAAAAAAAGTCATATTATTTCATCTGCTCTTGATATGTACTTTGATTATTTAGACATTAGAGTAGCAGAAAAAAGACTTAATGATCCAAATGATGAGCATATTCCAATGGATGACTTTTTCAAAGAGTTAGATGCTGATGTACACGATTGATTTTTCAAGAAGTAGTAAACAGGACTTTAAAAAAATAAATAAAGCTGATATACAATTTATTCATAACTCTTTAACAGAGTTCATACAAAACTTTTCACCTAAATATGAAGCTTCTTTAATGCAAACAGGCAAAATCAAAAAGCTTCAAGGTCAAAGTGAAGTTCTCTACCGTTTAAAACTTCGTTCATACAGAGTTATATATAAGAAATATGAAGACAGGCTTATTATTTTGGTTGTACATGTAACAACTCGTGAAGGTGCTTATAGATAGTTATAAAAAAAAGTATTTAGGAGTTTTAAGTCTTCAAGTGGTGGAGAAGACCACTTATATATAGCTCTACAGCACCTTAAAATAGGTACTTTAAAGAAGTAATTTTAAAAAAAGGGAACCCATAGGTAACACTATGTAAGTTTTAGGTACATCCATTCATGCTTATCAGTCATATATTTAAACTCCATGGACTCATAAAAAGAGACTAAACTATCATGCTCTTTACCWCCATCAGGACGTAATATTAAATATCGTACCCCCGCAAGTTTTGCTATCTCTTCAGCTGTTTGTATAGCATAGTAAAGAAGTGAAGTAGATACCTTTTCTTCTAAATGCTCATATACTTTATTTCTATGTTTGTAGTCCACAAAAAGATAATCTATAATTACAGATGGAAATGATTTTTTGTCAAGTTCTAGCTTTCCAACAGATAAAGCAATCAAACCCAATGTTCCAGTAATGTTTTTTGTAGAGTCAGTCACTTTTGTGACAATAGTATTCCCTAAAGAAGCGTCAGATAAYGTTTGTAATAAAATAGATTTTTCTCTTTCCCCTCTAGTTGGATGATAAGAGAAAGAGTCAACGATAAATTGTTTTGATTTTTTGCAACTTGAAGATGTAAGTTGCTTAAATATAGATTGTTGCAATTATTAAGCTCTTTGAATATTAAGCTTAATGCCCATCACTTTTTTTAAGAACTCTTTAGGAACATCAGCATTCTCAACTCTTTGTGCATCACGACCATGTAGCTTAGGTACTTTTTCTAATTTAACTTCTTGTTTCTTTTCATCATATGAATATACCATCTTGGGTAATCCTCCATTAAACTTTGTAACTTTGTAACTTTGTAACTTTGTAATTATATCATATTTTTATACCATTAAAAAACTGCTCTGTCAACTATTAGCGTTAGAAATAAATTGGTAAAATTGATTGATTGCTAGAAGTCYTCAAGTGGAGGAGAAGGAGAGATTCGAAAAAAACCTACCCCTAAAATGATGATTTTTGACGTATTATTATTAATATGGTACACTTCTCTTGTCGGAAATATGTATGTAACTCATTCCTCTAATCAAGGAATTATTGAGTTACGCAGTAAGGTTAGGGCTTTCGGGTCTTAGCCTTTTTTTTTGCCAATTTTTTTGGCGGTTGCGAGTGGGTGGGAGCGTAAACACAAAGGTTTACTATGTATTTCCGTGCAATAGTAATATTTCTCATATTCTGGTTTTGGTTTCCAATTCCATTGTATTGAGCTTCAGGGGCTGATTACCCCTGATGTATTGCTATTGCTTTCTTTAAGATATATTTATAAAGTACTTACTAATAAATGGTGAAGCAACTGCTAGTACAGCAAATATATATGGCATAAAACGCCAATTCAAGTTTAAAGTGCAACACTTACAAAAAATAAGAAGAGTGGATTGAAATGAATTACAGTTAAATAAATAGTTTTAGGTTCTATTTACTACACCATATATTGAAGTGTTTTTCAAAATTTTATAGATTTTGCTTTGCATAATGAAGAAATTATTTTGATTGTTTAAAAAGTGTCTGAAAGTCCGTAAAATAGTTCTTCAAGTGGTGGAGAAGGAGAGATTCGAACTCTCGGTACAGTTACCCGTACGCATCCTTAGCAGGGATGTGGTTTCAGCCGCTCACCCACTTCTCCGTTTGAAGACGGGAATTATAATCATTTTTGTATAACAATTAGCTTAAATCAAACAAGTTTATATTATAATATTTTAAAGAACGAAAAGGATGACCCTATCAAGCTCTTTATATACTTTTTATTTACTACTTTACTTATAGCAAATCCCTACCCTAACTTCACAAAAAAAGATTTTATTTACATCCAAAAAAAAGCTGGGAAGATAGCAAAAAATAGAGCTGAAGATTACCAAAAAACTATATTTACATATAAGAGTCTTCCAAAGAAAAAGCAGTTAGCAAAAGTAAACTTCTACCTAAATCAACTACTGCCCCAATACGATGATATAATGCAAAAGCAAGAAGACTACTGGGCTACTCCAAAAGAGTTTCTAATAGCCGGTTATGGGGACTGTGAAGACTATGTAATCATAAAGTACTTCACTCTTATAAAACTAGGCTTTGATAAAAAGAAACTCTACTTGACTACTGTTCATGAGAAGTATATTGGCGGATATCATATGGTTCTGAGTTATTTTGACAAAGAAGGCGAATCTCCTCTTATTTTAGACAATCTCAGTTTTAGAATACTTAAACTTAATACTAGAACGGACTTGGAGGCAGACACTTTTATAAATTTAAGGGGAGTCTATAAGATAGACAAAAACAACAAACTAAAAAAAGTGCAAAGTTACTCTCCTAAGTTTCAAGAACTACTCAGAAAAGTGAAAAGAGAGCGTTAAAGTTTTGCTAATATTTTAGCAACAACTTCCGCAGGGTTCTGGGCTTGATAGATCGGGCGACCGACAACTATAAAGTCAACCATAGCACTCTTTGCATATGCAATATCTGCAACTCTTTTTTGGTCTCCGGCATCTTCACCAAAAGGACGGATGCCTGGAGTTAGAGTCATAAACTCTTTAGATGTGATGCCTTTTATAGACTCACTCTCAAAAGCGCTACATACAACACCGTCCAGTCCACTCTCATTTGCATCTTTTGCAAACTGATCAGCCTTAGATGCTGTACCCTTTTCATAAACTTCTACAAACTCATCTTCACTAAACGATGTAAGAGCCGTCACAGCTAAAACTATAGGTCTTGAAGGGTAAGAGCTTAGTCTATCCATTACACCACTCATAGCACGTTTACCTGCAGATGCATGAACATTGAACATGTCAACACCTAGTCCCATTAT
>NVRL01000050.1 GCA_002732645.1 Sulfurimonas sp.
GCTAAAGAGAATTATAAAGTAAAAGAGAGTCTCTTTTACTTTAGTCTTTTTTAATTACGAGTTTTTCTGGAGCTGGAGCGGGTGAGACATCTTTTACAACACTGTTACCTTCAAAAATACCTTTAGCTTCTATTACAAGCWCTCCAGATTCTATAGTTCCGTTAACACGTCCAGCTGCTTTTATCTCAACTCTTTGAGCATTTACAGTACCTTCTATATAGCCTTGTACAACAAGTCTTTGGGTAGTAACATCACCCTTTATATGACCATTTTTCCCTATGTTTACCTCTTTTTTAGAGTGAATCACACCTTCAAATTCACCATCTACATATAAATTACATGAGAGATTCATTTCCCCTTTGATCGAAGAGCCAGTTGTGATGATGGTAGTGTTTGTGTCGGGTTTGGTACTTTGATGTGTGCCGTCGCTGTTATTAAAGATTGCCATGGTATTTTCTTTTCCTTTTCAAATATGTCTTTATAGTTTTGTACATTCCATTTTACAAAGTAAAAAGGATTTACTGCACGTTGAATAAATCTGATTTCATAGTGTAGATGCGGTCCGCTACTCATACCTGAGTTGCCAGTATAAGCGATTAAATCACCTTTTTTTACAAATCGTCCTGATTTTATCACAATCTTGTTTAAATGACCAAAATATGTTCTAAAACCATAATTATGTTGAAGTATTACAAGTCTACCAAAGCCACTTCTCTTGTGAAAACCAGCATATTCTACTATGCCGTCTGCTGTTGCATAAACAGGTGTTTTCATCTTTGCCTTCAGATCAAGACCGCGATGAAGCTCTTTTCTCTTTAGTGTTGGATGAATTCTATAACCATACTTACTAGTTACACCCTTATACTCAATAGGAGATCCGTTTGGAATAAACTGCAGTAGTGTAGCCATATGTTCAGAGTTTAGTTTAGTAGCACTAACTCTCTCTTGCAATGACATCTCTTCAACAGGAGCCATACCGATAAGTATCTCAATCTCAGAAAGTGAATCTGATACTTCATTGAGTTCTTTTTTCTTAGCCAAAAGAGCCATCTGAGTATCTCTCATACTTTGGTCAAGTTGGGCATTCTTTTGTTTGAGTGTATTATAAGCGAGTTGTGTATTTTCACGTTTTATCTCTATCTGATCAACTGAGTAGTTAAGATAAAGAATAGTACCTACTGCAATCAAAGCTATAAAACCTAAAAATAGTACTACGTACCAAATCCCTTTTTTAACGATTTGGTGAAGATTAAACTGTCTTACCCCATGATCATCATTGATAGTAATAGTAAAATGATCATTCATATTCTAATATTCCACTCTTATTTTGCCTTTTCATAAAAGCTTCCACAACACTAAAAGATCCAAAGACCAGATACTTAATGTTTGGAGTAATACTTTTAAACGTACTATATTCTATCTCTAAATCATTTAAAGTTCTTTTAAGCCGCTCTTCTGACTCTGCTCTTTTATCATTTATTGGTATTATCTCTACCTTATTTACTATAGGTTTTAATATCTCTAGTATTTTTTTGTACTCTTTATCCTGATAACTGTTATATACTAAAGTATATTTCTTAGGGCTTAGTGATTCTTTTATAGCTTCGGCTGCAAGGGGGTTATGTCCAACATCCACTATTACATTATCGCTTATTGAAGTCATTCTTCCAAAAAGTCTGCCATCTCTGAAATCATTATCACTATACTCTATTTTTAAAAACTTTAAAGCAGAGATGCTAAGTGAAAGATTTTGCACTAAATAGCTCTCTAATTTTAGGTTTTTTGCTATTTGTGCTATTTTTTCTTCATCTTCTGTATCTAAAAAGTGAGATACTCTTTGTATATTTAGAGAATTTTTCTCGGCCATAGCATCTGCGATATCATAAACTTGCATCTCTTTTTGAGTTCCTAAGATAGCAAATTTCTGAATTGCATTTAGTTTTGTAGTTGCAATACTCTCTATGGTAGTACCTAAAAAGGCTTCATGGTCGTATGATATAGGAGTTACAAGTGTTAAGATTTTCTCAAAGACTGCTGTAGCATCATATTCTCCACCAAGCCCTGCTTCCATAACTACGTAGTCGCACTCTTTGTATACCAATAAAGAGAGTAGTGTTGTATATTCAAAATAACTCAGTGTATTTGAATCATCTTGAGATAAAATAGTCTGCAACTCTCTGTGAGCCAATTCAAGAGTCTCATTTACAACATCACTTCCATTTATCCAGATTCTTTCGTTAAACTCTATAATGTGAGGAGAAGTATAGTGACCGGTATTAAAACCAAGGGAGTGTAGAGCAGTAGCCAAAAAACGTCCGGTAGTACCTTTTCCATTTGTACCGACAAGATGAATGAGCTTAGGCTTGGGAAGATGAGATTTTATACTATCATATATGCGAGGCATACGACTATAGTCTATCTCATCATAGTAAAGTGGTTTTGCGTTTAAGAAATCTTGTAGCACTATTTTTTCTTGTACGCTACTTGATTACGCCCATCTTTTTTAGCTTTATATAGATACTCATCAGCAGAGTTTACAACACTAGATAGAGATGCGTGCAGTTTTCTCTCACTCACACCACAACTAACAGTCACCTCTATTCGTTCACCTTTATACATAAAACGGGCTTTTTGAACATGCTTTCTTACTTTTTCTGCAAAAATAGCTCCACCTTTAGAGTTTGTTTCACTAAGAAGTGCCATAAACTCTTCACCGCCAAATCTACCGACTATATCAACACTTCTAGCTTCTTTTTTAAGTATTTTTGCAAAAGCACCAAGAACTGCATCTCCTGCTTCATGTCCATAGTTGTCATTTACATCTTTAAAATGGTCAAGGTCAAACATAACAACAGAGAAGTTATGCCCGTATCTCTCAAATTCTGCCTCTTTTACACTCATAAACTCGTCAAGTGCTCGTTTATTATAAAGTTTAGTAAGAAAGTCTTCCTTTGAAGCTATTTTTGCCGCTTCAAGTTCTTTTTCAAGCTTACGAACTTTTTTACTTAAAGCTGTTACTTCACTACTATGATCTTTTAAATCTTTGCTTAGTAGTTGAGTGTTCTGTTCTAATGCTGTTGCAATAATAAAAAGTTTTTTATGTGCTATTTTAAAATTAGTTTCCGTATGCCCATTATATGACTCTAGCTCTAATTTAATTTTTTGAATCTCTACAGTTGAGTCATCAGAACGTTCTATCATCTCTATTAGTCTTAAAGAGAGTTTATCAAGAACTCCATCAAGAGACTCGACCATCTCTTTTACACTCTCTTTATCAAGGGCTATTCTAAGCAAAATTATAGATCTTATTTCACTCTCTATGCTCATACTGTCTAAAAGGGAAGGGTTTTCTTTTATCTTCTCACTAAGGTTAGCTATTTTATCATTTACACTAGATGCGATGGAAGGAACAAAAGATGAAACTAATAAGGATGCTATTCTTTTGAGTTCAGGGTTTGCACTTTTGGAGTCTGTAGATGCGAGTGAACGGTTTAAACTGTCAATAGTTTTTCTTAAGTTATTACTGTCTACAGTTCCAAAAGTTCTTAACTTATTTAAAAATGTATCATCATAAGTTGTGATAAAATTTACCCAAYACTGTCTAAACTGTTCTAGTTCACTTATATTTGGATTTGAACCTAATAGTTTTATGCTTTGTTTTGCCAGTTCTGTAGCTTCAGCATTATGAAGAACTTCTACAACTTGTAAGATTCTCTTTGTTAAAGCACTCTGTGACTCAAGCAGTTCAGAGCATATTGTAGGATTAGTTCTATTTAGTTTTGAGATTAGGAAGCGGGCTAGTTCACCCATAGTTCTAATTCTGTATTGAGTTAGTTCTTTTTGAATATCTTTGTTAAGAGTTTTTGAAAATTTATCTACATGATTACAATCTTCAGACTGTACCCCCGCTTTTTGAGCTTCTTTACAAAAAGCCTCGGCATAAAAGTCAGGTGTTAAAAGTTTACCTTCTAATTCTAATCTTTTTACAGCTTTTTTTATAATACTTTGGATAGTCATAATTATTCCTTCTTCTTAGCTCTTGCACCCTCTGCTGACACTTTTGCTACAAATGAGCGAATAGCTTTTGCAGCACTAAATTTAATAGCTTCAAATCTCTCTTGATCAGTTACAACAGCATTTGGTGCTACTGTAAAATCATGTGTTCCTTTCACTGAGTATTTCTTTGAAACACCACTGTGAAATCTCATTATACTCAAACTAACACTCATCCTATAACCAATTACAAAACCATCATTATCATAAACAATAGGAGAATATGAGGGGTTAGCAATACTAAGAGTTAAATGAGTATCTGAGCTAGCTCTATCATGCAAAGATGCATGAAAAATCTCAATAATAGCTTCATCAACAGCATCTYTGATGATAACCGTATTCTCTGGATCTTGTGCAGATATAACGATACTTGTACTTATTTTATCACCCATTACATCACGGGAAAATTTTGAACTTGGCTTGTATCCACAAGATGCAAAACCTAGAATGATAAGTAGTGATAAAATCAGTTTCAAGATTAGCCTTTAATTACTAAGTTTACAAGTTTCTTAGGAACAACTATCTCTTTTACTATAGTTTTATCCTCAAGCCATTTGGCTGCTGCTTCTTTAGCAATAGCAATGATATCTTCTTTTGAAGCGTCCATTGCTACTTCTATCTCTGTTCTTCTCTTACCGTTAATAGACACTCCAAGCATCACAGAATCTTCTACAAAGACTTCATCAATAACTATCTGAGGAGCTAAGTTATTTAGAGAAAAATACTCACTACTAATCTGCCAACAAACATGAGGAATAACTGGTTCCATTATAGAACTTAGTATCCAGTAACCCTCACTCCATACATCAGAATTACTCTGTGTGTTCAGAGCATTCATAGCTTCCATGGTACCCGCGATTAGCGTGTTGAATGTATATTTTTCATTATATACATCATTAGCACGAACAAGCGCCTCATAAACTTTCTTTCTTGCGTACTTTTCATCTTTAGAAAGTGAACTATGGTCTATTGTTGGAATAGTGTCAGTTTTTACGATGTTTGAACTTCTCTCATAAAATCTTTTTATAAACTTGTAAGAACCCTCAACTGCATTATCATTCCACTCTAACTCTTGAGTAGGTGGAGCAGCGAAAAGGATGAAAAGTCTTGCAGTATCTGCACCATATTTTTCTATAATAGCATCTGGGTCAACAGTATTACCTTTAGACTTTGACATCTTAGCACCATCTTTAAGCACCATTCCCTGAGTCAGAAGATTATCAAATGGTTCATCAAAATCAATATAACCTAAATCACGAAATACTTTTGTAAAGAACCTTGCATATAGTAGATGTAAAATAGCGTGTTCAATCCCGCCGATATATTGATCAACACCCATCCAGTACCCAACCTGCTCTTTTGAAAAAGCTTCTTTTTCCAAGTTCTCTGGAGATGCACAAAAGCGTAAAAAGTACCAAGAAGACTCAACAAAAGTATCCATAGTATCTGTCTCACGAATAGCATCTTTGCCACAATTTGGACAAGAACAGTGCTTCCAAGTCGGATGATTATCAAGTGGATTACCCTCACCTGTAATTTCTATCGTCTCAGGAAGAGCGATAGGTAGATTTTCTTTTTTCTCCATAACCAGACCACATGAATCACAATGAACAAAAGGAATAGGAGCACCCCAATATCTCTGACGTGAAACACCCCAGTCTTTTAGTTTGTAGTTAGTAGTTTTTTGACCAATCTTATTTTCTTCAAAATACTTGATGATGTTGTACTGAGATTTTTTAGAGTTAAGTCCGTCAAATTCTCCAGAGTTAAACAGTTCACCAACTTCAGTAAAAGCACAATCTGAACTAAGTTCACCCTCGTAAGGTTTAATAACTGAGTTTATAGGAAGGTCATACTTTTTAGCAAAATCAAAGTCTCTATCATCATGAGCAGGAACTGCCATAACAGCACCAGAACCATAATCCATAAGAACAAAGTTTGCACACCATACAGGTACTTTTTTACCTGTTAGAGGATGCACAACATCAAGACCAAGTGAGATACCAGCCTTTTCTTTTTGTCTATCGATAGAAGAAGTATTTTTCATCTCTTTTATTTGAGCTATAACTTCATCACTTAAAAGATTATTCTCAATCATATAAGTAACTATTTTGTGCTCAGGTGCTAGTGCTGTATAACTTACACCGTAGATAGTATCAGGACGAGTTGTAAATACATCGAATGACTCAAAAGTATTTGAAAGTTTCTCTTTAGATGCCTCGTCAAATAATAGGTCAAACTCTAAACCGTTTGATTTTCCTATCCAGTTCTCTTGCATAGTAAGAACCTGTTTTGGCCAACCACCGTCTAGTTTTTTAAGATCATCTAAAAGTTCATCAGCATACTGAGTAATTTTGAAGTAATACTGATTCATATCTTTTTTAACTATCGGAGTATCACATCTCCAACAGCAGCCATCAACCACCTGCTCATTTGCAAGAACAGTCTGATCATGCGGACACCAGTTCAGAAGACCTTTCTCACGGTAAAGAAGACCTTTCTCAAACATATCAATAATAAAGCCCTGTTCAAACTTTGTATAAAGTTCATCACTAGTTGCAAGTTCTCTTGTCTTAGAGAAAGAAAAACCAAGAGCTTTGAACTCATTTTTCATATAGTCTATGTTGTCATAAGTCCATGTTTTCGGGTTTGCATTGTTTTTAATAGCAGCATTTTCAGCCGGCATACCAAAACTGTCAAAACCAATAGGATGTAGAACATTAAAGTTTTGTTGTCTGTAGTAACGTGCGAAAGCATCACTAATAGAGTAGTTTCTAACGTGACCCATATGTAGTCTTCCACTTGGAAATGGAAACATACTTAAAATATATTTTTTCTCTTTAGTGAAATCTTCCGTAGGCTCAAAACTTCCATTTTGCGCCCAATATTCTTGCCATTTTTTTTCTATAGTTGTAGAGTTGTATTCCAAAAAAATTCCTAGTAATCGTCGTGCGTTTTTGAGCTTTCAATGTAGACAAGTCCAACAGAGAAAAGGTTTGCAATAAGTGCACCGATAGTCAAAGCGATAGCCCACTCTAAGTTTCCAACAATTTCTAAGTAGATAAATGCCGGAATAAGATGCAAGTCAGCAACTAAAGAAGAAGCTAAAAGTTCAGCAGAGAGTAGATTTCTAACACCAATTTTTAAAACCGTTGAAACTAGGTTTAAACTCGCAGCGACAAAAAGTGCAACCGCACTATGCTCATACAAAAACCCCGCTATTGATGTTAAACTCATCAACGAGAAAAATACATATATTACCTTACCCCAATCCATAGCACTACCTTATTAATTAATTGGAGCGATTATACAGTAAAGTATCTTTATCTTTTACTTAGTAATATCTGTTTTTAAATCATWCTTTCTCAAAGAATTCATAAATTGCATCTTTACATTTAGAGAAGCTTTTAAATTTTCTTGATTTTTTTCTTTGATATTAAAAAATACAAAACCAGAAATAGTATCTCCAGGATATAGAAGTTTYTCTTTTAATGACTTTTTATAAAACTCATTTCTTATTGCTTCTGAACGTGCTTGAGCATCCCCACTATCAGCCTCTGCATCTCCAGAGCCTAATCGCATACCCAATGTAGTGAAGTTACCTATAGTCCCTAATATAGCATTATTTCTTATTATACTTTCCTGATATGGAGTGATTACGTTCTCTAATGGATATCTATTTAATTTAAACTCTTGTGAAATTAACTTTGCGTCCATAGAATGTAGTAAAACTTTTTTCATACTATTGTTTGTAATTCTGACTAAGACAGGATAGACATTATCATCTGTCAGATCTTGATCAAAGTAACTCTCCTGCAAGTCTTCAGAAATACTCTTTGCATGAATACTAATGTCCATCACTTCACTATATCCTTTAAGCATAGTAGCCTCTTTAAAAGGTAAGTCTATAACTTCTATCTGTTTAGCATCTCCCCCAAAAACAAAGCTTGTCATCATAATCAATATTAATATATGTTTCATTATTGTGCCATCCTTTTACCATTTGTTGCAATATGTTTTTTAAGTTCTAAAAAAAGAGGTTGAAGGGTCTGTTTTGTAACTTGGGACAACTCATGTGTTGTCAATCCACCATCTTTTACGGCTATTTTATCTCTTCTTGTAACTTCACCGCTCCATACTATATATCCACCATCATAATAGATAAGCTGACCAATCATACTTGCTAAAACTTCTATAGTAAAAGCTCCACYGGCATAATTTTTACGAGAACTGTTATCCCAATATTCTAAAGCTTTTCCCTGCTTTGCTCTAAAGAGGTTAAAGTCAGTTAAGTCAAATGAAAAAATCATATCGACTCCATATTTTTTATTTATACTTTGTAAATAAGCTTCATCTATATTCTTAGGTACTTCTTCATCTATCATCTTAACTCTAGCAAACAAACCACTTTTTTTAAGTTCTAGATAAGTCATCTGATGAAGACCATCTACATCTTTTTCTTGAAAAAAGTCACCACCTGTGTAAAAAGGAAGGACTCTCTTATCTTTTATTTTAAATATACCAACAGTAAGTGGGTACATCATCTGCATTCTATTAAGTCCATTTGGTTGATATATCAACGATGGTCTTTTTGTGATTTCTTCACTTGGCTTGGGCGCATCAACTCCACCACAACCTATAAATATTAATARAATAGCTAATGCTATTAATAACTGTTTTTTCATTTAGTTTCCTTTTTTATATTTATGATAGAATTATTCAATCTTCGTACCCTTTATTGGWAAAATACTCAGTACGTATTAATTTTCCATTTTTATCCCACTTTTTTGTAGTCATCATTCTATGATCTTTGTTATCATCTAGAGTGAGTCGACGTAATTTCCCATTAGGCCAAAAAGACTTAAACTCGATTACATATACTATTTCACCTTTTTTATTATACATAGATTTACCACGGGTCTGAACTTTACCATTTTTGTAAGATATTCTTTCAAATACTCCAGCTCCTAAATGGTTATCTGTAGTGTATTTTTCACAAGCATTACTCGAATACGAGTAAGAATGCTTGGACCTTTTACCTAACATTGATTTACTGTGAACAGTAAAATATGGTGGGGCATCACGTTCTAATAGCCATTTTGAGTTAGGCGATACATCATAGCCACAGATTATTAACTTTTTCTTCTTTTTAGGTTTAGACACTTCCTTCTTTTGTATTACATTTTGACTATCAGAGTTTTCAATTCCAACAGGTTTATACTCTATTTTTTTTTGTGTAGTACTTCCACTTTGTAAATTCCCAGGATATGGATTTAGATTAGGAAAACCAGTTTTTACTGGAGGTTTATAAAAATTTTCCTTAGATTCATTATCAAATTTAAATTGCTTTTTTTTATCTTCTACCCTTTGATTATATGCTATTTCATTTGCTTTATCTTCTTCAGCCTGAGCTATTATCATAACAGTTTGAACTTCTTTTAGAGATCCCGCAAGCTCGTCCATGTCATCTCTAAATTTTTTAGAATCAGTAATTCTCTGATTTATTGCTTCATTTTTAGATATATTTGCCTTATAATCATCCTCTTTAGCATTCGCGTAGCGCTCATCTTGCATATCTCTTCTAAAGCTGTTTTCATCTCCGGCTGCTTCAATAAACAGAATCTTTTTTTTCTTAGGTACCTTTTCTTCTTCTACTTCTTTAAGCTGTTGCATTTTTTGTAAARYTYTYTCTATWGCTKTAGCTGYAGCTAACTCCATAGCCTTTTTTTGTTTCTTTATCGCTTTTTGCATTAAAGGTTCTATATATTCATACTGTAATTCTGAAAAGTAATATATTTTTTTTTCACTTACAAAATGGTGTAAAAAATGGTTAAAAACATGTCTTTGTTGAAGGTCCTTACCTCTAATTGCTCTTAACCTAGATGCCCAACCCCTATTAAGAATGTCCTTAATAGATTTTACGCCACTTAGGTGATCATAAAGAAACATATCTATATCATGCTCATAGTCACTGGACCAAACTGAATACATCCAGTCCTCTCTTTTTTTCATACTCTTCCATACTATTTCTAACTCTTTACCAATAAGTTTATTATTGCGAGCATATGTCATTATATAACTTGGTACATAAGATGGGTCTTTTCTAGATTCCTCCATAAAAATTCTTTTTGCCATTTTATATGTTCTTGAATAATATACTTCCTCAGACCAAGTATTAATTTGGTCTTTAATAACAGCAGATGTAGCTTTCATAATAGTAATATATGTACCTACTAAAGGCACAAATTTCGCAAGAAGCAAATCAGCACCACCTTCTCCAGCCACTTTGTAGTCACCAGCTGAGGCTGCTTCTAAAACTTTAAGTAAATCGTATGTTTCACTAGGTTTTATATGTCCATTAAAAACTTTTTTAAAAGCACTTTCAAACTCTTTATCTAATATCTTTTTAAATTTGTCTTCTTGCTTTTTTGCCTTTTTCTTAGCTTTTTTTAGTTTTTCTTCCTCTGGACTTCCCTTTTTTACAATTTTATCAGCATAACTTTCCCAATCTATAGCAGCACTAACATTTACCGGAACTACAATAAATAATATGCTGATAAAAAGTAGCTGTAATGTGTATTTCAACTTTTATCCTTGTTAAATTTTAATGTGGAGAACTATAACACAATCGATATTAAATATATAATTTTTTTTTATATATACTTTATTCTTATGATATAATATTTCAAAAACAAGGTCCTACAATGCAATATATCTTACTAACTTTACTTCTTTTACTATCGGGGTGTTCAACAAAATGGGAATCTGCAGCTTCAGTTACAACAAAAGGTCATTCAGGGGGTATACTAAATGCTAGAGTACCAAAAGACAGTTCTTATATCTATGTATATCGTGAAGACGAGTTTAGAGGAATGGCTACAGCATGGCCAATGAAGATGAATAACAAAGAGATTGCTAAACTTAAAAACGGTGCTTACTTTTTAATAAAGACAAATCCTGGAGAAAAGTCTCTTATTCCTGCCTCTACTGTTTTTACAATAGAAGATAAAGCATTTGACTTTAATGCAAAAGCGGGATCAGCTTACTTTTTAAAGCATGGTACTTCATCAATATTTTCATCTGTTGTCACACTGTTTCCGGAAGATTCCGCTATGGTAAGGAAAAAATTATCTTCTTACGCTCTGATAAATATATATGAAGATTATAATCCATCAGTTGAACGCTCTGCTGTTGCCACATCGCAAAAATGTTCAAATCAAAGCCAAGACCCCACGTGTTTCACAACTATAGAAGAAATTCACGGGAAAGTAATTATCAACCGTGGTAATGGTGGTTTTCGTGCAAAACCAGGTATGAGATTAAGTGCAGGCGATAATATCATCACTAACGAGACAGCTACATTATATTTCTTACAATATGGTGAACCAAAAATGATTAGACCAAACAGCACTTATAAAGTTCCACCACGCAGTTAGCTTAAAAAGTCTAAACCTGTTTGAGTAAATTTTTTCTCATAAAAATATAAAATATTGCTAATACTGGCACAAAAATAATACCTATTGTCCAAAAGACTTTCGCCTTTTTATCATTAAACTCATTTGTTAATATAGAACCGATAGAGAAAATCCATATTCCAAAAAGTAGGAAAAGAATCGCAATTGTAATGTTACTCATAACATCCTCCTTATATTCTATATTATAAGATTTATTACATTAAAAAGAAATAGAATTAATATTAGGTAGTGTTTACCCATGCCTAAGCATGGATAAGAAGAAACAGTATAAAAAAGTTTTTACATAACTCCAGATTCGTACTGATCACGCATTCTCTGTTTTTCAGCTTCTCTTTTTGATTTTGCCGCCAGTTTAACATGGTAGCCTTTAACATCAAAACCAAACCAAAGAAGGATTGGTGAAGCAACAAAGACAGATGAGTATGTACCCACAACAACACCTACARGAAGTGTAAATGCAAAGGAATGAATAATCTCACCACCGAACATAAATAGCGTAAACACAACGAAGAAAGTCGTAAGTGACGTAAGTGTTGTTCTTGCTAATGTTCTTGTAACTGACTCATTAATGATATCAGTCAAGTCTGTCTTTTTAGAGTTAGTCACTCCCTCACGAATACGGTCAAATACAATGATTGTATCATTTAGTGAGTAACCAAGTATTGTAAGCAGTGCAGCTAAAACATCTAAGTTTACATCTAAGCCTATAAGTGTGATAGCACCTAAAGCTAAAGATATATCGTGGATAAGAGCTACAATAGATGCAACGGCAAATCTCCACTCAAATCTAAATGCAACATAGATTAGAATTCCAATCATAGCTAAAACAAGAGACATAATTCCCTTCTCTTTTAGCTCTGCACCGACTGTCGGACCTACGATATCAACACGACGAATTTCAAAATTACCACTGCCTTTAAGTGCTTCTCTTGTAATATCACCGATATCTACAGTAACGCTTCCGCTTGTACTTTTCATGCGAATTATCACTTCATCAGGAGAGCCAAACTCTGTGATAGAAGCATTATTGAAAAGTTCGTTACCTTTTAGTTTTTCTCGCATCGCATCTATTGGAGCAGTAGTATCGTACTTAACTTGAACTACTGTTCCACCAGCAAAATCAACACCGTAGTTTAAACCCTTAGTTGCCAGAAGTGCATAAGAAGCTAAAACCAGAATAACTGATAAAAGCATTGCAATCTTAGACTTGCCCATAAAATTAAAGGTTCTTGTATATCTGAAAAATTCCATAATTAACCCTTAATCCCAAACCAGAAACGGTTGTTTTTACTTTTTTGTATTCTGCTCTCTAGCATCTCATATATTCCATGAGTACCTAAAATCGCAGTAAGCATAGATGCCAAAATACCAATACTGATGGTAATAGCAAAACCTTTAATAGCACCAGTTCCATAAGCATAAAGGACAACTGCTGCGATTAGCGTTGTGATATTTGCATCTAAAATAGCACGCATCGCATTTGCATAACCCTCTTCTATAGACTTATGAATAGACTTGCCCTGATAAATTAACTCTCTAATTCTCTCAGAAATAATTACATTTGCATCTACCGCCATACCGACGG
>NVRL01000051.1 GCA_002732645.1 Sulfurimonas sp.
TGTGGTGTTGTAAAATTTATAGCTCCCTTTAGTTCATGTCTATTGATAATAAACTCATAAGCCCGCACTAAATCTTCCAGATAAATCCACGAAATTATCTGATATCCATCCCCAAGTTTACCACCTACACCCATCTTAAAAGGTGGCAGCATTTTTTGCATCGCTCCACCCTCTTTAGCATAGATTACACCGAACCTTGTTTGAACGCTTCTAACACCGTACTGTTCTGCTCTTCTTGCCTCTGCTTCCCAATCTTTACAAATATGGGACAAAAAATCATCAGCATACTCTGTTGAATAGTCATCATGCTTAGCTTCAGAATCATAGATGCCAACCGCAGATGCCGATATAAATAGTATTGGTTTTTTACTGCATAGTGCAATAGCATCTACAAGTTTTCTTGTTGTATTTATTCTGCTGTTATAAAGTACATTTTTATAAGCTTTACTCCATCTAGCCAAGATAGTTGCACCACTTAGATTAATAAGTACATCACAACCGTTTATATCTTTTGCGATATCCTCTACTTTTGTATTTTCTCTAATCTTGATACCTATAACATCTCTTTGTTTCGATATAAACATCTCTTCTAGCTTCGAGCCGACAAGCCCACTTTTACCACAAATAGCTATCTTCATTTTGTATCCATTTGACATGATAGACTCCTACCAACCCATAATAAATAATTATATGTTAAAAAATATTAGACTTTGCTTTGATTATAATTTTAATAATTCAGTATCACTTTTTACAGCTTCAAACTTTTTAAACGCATCTATCAAATCTTTACTTGACTTCTCTATCTCATCAATAGAAGCATCTAAGTTTTCTAAACTATTATTTTCATATTTATCTGCAACAGTGTTTGTTATTTCGTGCAACACGTTATGCAGTCTTTCAAGTTCTTTAAAAACAGGGTACTTAGCATACCGCTGTACACCCTCTTCATATAACCACCCACCAAAACGACACTCTTTGTGATTTAGTTTAGGTGGTGTATTACGCATATCTTTAAGATATAAACAAACATTTTTCAGCCATGCTTTATGTTCTACAAGAGCATAAAGTAAAGGTAATTCATCACGGCTGATAGGAGTAACGTTTTTCCACTTTTCATCTGGTTTATATTGTTCTATCCAGCTTAAAATATTTTCAGCTGGCATCGGATGAGCGATAACATAACCCTGAGCTATTTCACACCCAAGCTTAAGTAACATCTCACCATGTTCGATACTCTCAACTCCTTCAGCTATAACTTTACGGCGGAATGCACTTGATAACCCAAGAATACCGTCTATAATTGCTAAATCATCCTGGTCTTCCAACATACCACTAACAAAGCTCCGGTCAATTTTAAGTTCTTTTGCAGGAAGACGTTTAAGGTAAGTAAGGGAAGAGTAACCTGTACCAAAATCATCTAGTGAAAAAGAGATGCCAATCTCACTGCACGCTTGCATAATCTGTGATATATGAACAATATCTTCTAAAGCACTTGTCTCAAGAACTTCAAGTATCAAATCTTCCGATTTTACAGTTGGATATTTATTTAAAATATTCACTAACTGTTCTAGAAAATCATTTTGTTGTAACTGCATAGCATCCACATTTATGCTAATAGGTAAATTTATACCATTTTCTTTGAACTCTTTTATCTGTTGCATAGCACTATTTAGCACCCACTCTCCAAGTTTTACAGAGAGAAAGTGCCCTTGAATAACCGGTAAAAATATTCCCGGAGCAAGTATTCCCCTCTCTGGATGGTTCCATCGAATCAAGGCTTCGGCACCTACCACTTCACCACTTCGCATATTAACTTTTGGTTGATAGTAAAGTACAAACTCATTATTAACAAGTGCCATTTCAATCTCATCTAGGCTCTCGTGATATGTTCGTATTCTCTTATCTTTCAATGCATCAAATATGTAATAACGATTTTTTCCAAGAAGTTTTGCTTGATACATCGCTTGATCAGCTTGACGAAGGAGWTSATNTGNNNNTRYGTCAWCATCARMTWSAAAWWWWGWAACTCCGAGACTTGCAGTTACCTGAATCTCAATATCATCAACTAATATCTTTTGTGAACAAGCTTTTAAAAGACGTTTTAGCATTGGTATACTATCTTCATGCGTCTTCAAATCCAGTAAAACTGCTACAAATTCATCTCCACCTAACCGTGCAATAGTATCACCATCTCGAAGAGCATTTTTCATTTCTTGAGCAATTATTGCTAAAAATTTATCTCCGTTATCATGTCCATGTCTATCATTTATAGCTTTAAAGCCATCTAGATCAAGGTAAACAACTGCCAATGATAGGTTGTGTCTATGTCTTTGTGCCAATGCTTGATGTATACGGTCTAAAAGCAGAACACGATTAGGAAGTCCTGTAAGAGCATCATAGTGTGCGATATATTCTAAATGATGTTGATGCTGTTGACGCTCTGTAATATCACGTGCTATTCCAAGAACACCTATTAACTCTCCTTGTGCATCATACATCGGAACTTTTGTAGTCTCAAGCATCTCTTTGTGTCCATCACTTGCAAATATAAGTTCTTCTTCATTAACGGAAGCTTTAGCTTTTTGCATCGCTATTTTATCATTCTTACGAAAAAAATCTGCAAGTTCTTTATCTACAAAGTGATAATCACTCTTTCCAATTATATCAATCTCTTTCGCCCCAAAAAAATCTTCAAAACGGGTATTACATGCCAAATAAGTACCTTCAGTATCTTTAAGCCAAACTAAATCTGGAATTGTTTTTATAAGTGTTTTAAGAAAACTTCTCTCATGAGAAAGTGCGGATTCAACATGTTTACGCTCATCAACATTAACAAGCATATTACTAAATAGTTCAAGAAGTTCTATCTCATTTTTGGAAAAATGGTGTTTTGTTTTTACAGCGTCAAATCCTACAAAACCCTTACAAACATCACCACTCATTAAAGGGATAGTGACTAAACTTTGTATTTTTTGAGGAACCAAAATATCATGTAAATATCCTTGGGGCAATCCCTGAACATCTTGAATCAAAACATATTCCCCTTTGCGATGTAAATCTAGCCACTCTCCAAGCGTATCTATTGGAAGATTTTGAAGATTATTTATTTCCGATGAGATGTTCTCTGAACACCATTCATAAGTATTTGTAGTTGTTTGGGCATCTATGTTGTAGTCAAAAATATAAGCACGATCAGCACCTACAAAAGTAGCCATACTCTGAAGTGAATTTTGAATTGCAATATCAATCTTATTTGGAGGTAAGTTAATAAAGGATGTGGAAAGATTCAATAGAAGCTGACGGTATTCTTCTTGATAATTTACTTTTCGCTCAAAAACTCTATGTGCTTTTAATTCACGCATTAAGCTTAAGGTATTTGAAGAGAGTGTACTGTAAATTGATAAAATTATGTTTATTAAAAGACGGCTAGAACCATTCATCTTTTCAGRTGCAACAACTTTTGCTTCTTCAAGACTCTTTGAATCTTGTATGGCAAAAACAATATATGCCATATGACGATCTGTATCTAAGATATGTGAAGCAAGCCATTTAGCTAAAAAACCAAGTGCTTCATCAGCTAATTCTGCAAGAGGTTTTATATCTTGCTGGGCTTTTAAGTGAAGTGCAGTATCTACAAACTGCTGATGCACTGCTTGATGTTCTTCGTTCATAGAATCGTGAAGAAAATATTTATCCCAGATGGCTTCTTCTGTTTTAAAATGATAAAGCGTGTACTCTACCAGCTCATCAAAAATATCACCCAACTCTTTTTCATTTGATTCGAATGCAACATTTGTTGCCAAACGGTTAAGTATTTCTACTAACTTTCGATGCTGTTCATCTATAGTATCAAGACCTGTCTTGAAATGATTATCCCATGGAAATATATCTATTGATTGCATAATTTAACTCTTTATAAATGTCTAATGAAACATAGTATCAAATATATATAAAATAAATTCTTAGTATACTTTATAGCTCTAGTAATACAGTATCTCTTCTTGTAACTTCAAACTTTTTACAAGCACTTTCAAAAGCACCACTCTCACCTATCAAGATGCACTTATGTTTTGCTCTCGTAATGGCTGTATAAATAAGCTTTGTATTATGCATAATAAAGTGTGAAAAAGTCATAGGTATAACTACGATATCGTACTCCATACCTTGAACTTTATGAATAGTAAGAGCATATGATAGCATCAGATGCGACTTTATCTCTTCGTACTCGTAAACTACTACTACATCTTCATTTGGGTAGAATACGAACACCTGTTCATCATCCTCTTCTATCTTAAATAGCAGTCCACTCATACCGTTAAATATACGTCTCTGGTTTGAGTCTTCACCCATTTTAAAACCATCCGCACTCCATGAAGTCATGTTCTCATTTTTAGTGTGAACAACCTTATCCATCAGCCTAAATTCACCGCCGCCTTTTTTGACGCACTTTTTAGGATTTGGGTTGAAGTATTCTTGTAGGACTATATTTAGATTGTTCGAACCAAGTGTTCCACCCTTCATAGGAGTGAWGACTTGAAAGTAGTTTAGGTACTCTTTTATCTGCTTGTTTTTCAGTCTGTATCTTGCTTTCTCAACCGACTCTACAACTTTGTGAACTATCTCTGTAACTATTGCTTGAGAGTTACTCTCTCTCATATCTTGTTGCTCCTGTGTTGAGAGCTGATTTTTTATGGCGTAATAGTTTTGAATGCTCATATCTATAAACTCAAAGTCATCATACTTCTGTCTATAATTTGGAACYAYKCCCTTACGKAYATCATTTGCTATAAGWGTKATWGCYTGATCTTCACTCTGTCTATAAATTTTTGTAAGTTTTACAGTAGGTGCTAACTCCAAAGTAAGTACATCACTTAGAACATTTCCTGCACCTATCGGAGGAAGTTGTGCGTCGTCTCCTACAACTATAACTATGGCATCTCTATGAACCTTTGCCATAAGTCTAGCAAACAAAGATGAGTTAATCATAGATGCTTCATCTACTAAAACTACACCAAACGGAAAGTTATCTCTATCTTCATACTTTACCAAAAGAGACTGGATAGTCGCACTTTCATAACCGGTAGTATCTGCTATACGCTGAGATGCTATACCACTCAGAGCACAAGTCATTATCTCTTTTTCTTCATATCTTGTGTTTAAAAGGTCAAGTATAGTTTTTGAAGTTGTACTCTTACCTGTTCCAGCGTAACCAACTAGAAAAAGTAAAGAAGCACCCTCATTTATCTTAGCAACTGCCTCTTTCTGCTGATCTCCTAGCTTTAACTCTTTAGTTGYCAAAAACTCATCTAAGTTTTTAACAAATCCTCCGCTATCTTTTTTAGCTCTAGTAGTGAAAGTATCGTATAGAAATTTTTCTGAGTCATAAAGCCTAGCAGGAGAGACTCTGTCGTTTTTCATAATGACTATACTTTGCTCACTAACTCTCTCAATAAGTGCAGCTTCATAGATGTTATTTTTACCGTTAAAGCCTAGAAGTTCATTGAGTCCGGAGAAGAGTATTTCTTTTGCAACACAGCTATTTCCCTGCTGCTCGCAGTAGTTCATAAGGACATAGTCCATCGCTGAACTTATTCGGTTTTCATCTTCGGGTTTTACACCCATCTTAAGAGCTAACTCATCAGCTCTTTTAAAACCTATGGAGTTTATGGAAGTAAGGATGTAAGGATTCTCTTTTATCTTAGTACATGGTTCATCTACATCTTTCATAGCAGATGCGATGGTAGTAAGAAGAGCTTGTGATACATCATAAGGGCTTAAGAACTCACCGAGTTTTCGCATCGAACGAAACTTTTTCCATGAAGTCTGAATCTTTTTAAGACGCTTCTCTTTTATGCCCTTAAATTCCAGAAGTCTCTCTATATCATTGTCTAAGATATCTATGAGTTTTTCATTTCCGAAGTGTTCTATAAGATCACTGGAAATCTTTTTAGTAAAACCTTTTACAATTTTGTTGAGGAAGAAAAATAGTTGATTTTGATTTACTTTGATAGACTCAAATTTAAAAGTTTTACCATACTTTTTATGCTCTTCCCAGTAACCGCTAAGAGTTATAGCAGAACCTTTTATATGAGCTACTTCACTCTCCAAATAAGTTCCGCTGACTTTTTCACCAGTTTTTAAAACAGCTATAAAAAAGCCTTCATCTTCAAATAGAATACGGTCTATTTGACCGATGAGTGTACTACTCAAATTTAAGCCTTAACTCTCTCTAGTCTATCAGCCTCTTGAGCTTTATAAAGTTGGGCACAACCTTTTGAAAGGTCACGGATTTTAAGTATATAGTTTTGTCTCTCTGTTTGAGAGATAGCTTTTCTTGCATCCAAAACGTTAAATGTGTTAGATGCCATCATACATAAATCGTAAGCAGGARGAGGAAGTCCTGCATCTAAGGCAGATAAACACTCTTTGGCTTTTGCTTCAAAATCTGCAAAAAGCATATCTGTATCTGCTACTTCAAAGTTGTATTTTGAGAACTGAATTTCACTCTCTTTATGTACATCTTTGTAAAGTGTTTTCCCATGCTCGTTCTCATTCCAAACGATATCAAAAATATTGTCTACACCCTGAAGGTACATTGCAAGTCTTTCAGTTCCGTAAGTGATTTCAACAGCTACAGGATTACACTCGATGCCGCCTACTTGCTGGAAGTAAGTAAACTGAGTAACTTCCATTCCATTTAACCATACTTCCCAACCAAGACCCCAAGCACCAAGTGTTGGAGACTCCCAGTTATCTTCTACGAAACGGATATCATGCTGAGATACATCAAGACCTAGATACTCTAATGATTTTAGATAAAGCTCTTGAATGTTATCTGGAGAGGGTTTGATAAGAGCTTGAAACTGATAGTAAGATCCAAGTCTATTAGGGTTTTCTCCGTATCTACCATCAGTCGGACGACGTGATGGTGCAACATAAGCAACTGACCAAGGCTGTGAATCTAGTGAGCGTAAAAAAGTAGCCGGGTGAAATGTTCCTGCACCTGCTGGGATATCGTAAGGCTGAACAATATTACACCCTTGTTTCATCCAAAATTCTTGAAGTTTTAGTAGCATCTCGCTAAAAGTAATCATCTAATATTTACCTTGATTTTATTTTTTATAAATTTATTTTTTAGTACATTTGGTTCTATTATTGYWMYYWWTNNRRMATCMWAWKTTTTCAAAAATAAGTGCTCCTACAAATTATAAACCAAACGCATTATACCATTTTACAAACTATATCGCCTACTTCTTTACCTAAAGAGTTTGCGACAACATCACATTTAACTTTGAGAAGAAAACATATATCTTTACGATGAGACGGGCTCATACATTCATAGTTTCCCATGCCTTTAGATATAACCAAATCAGCACTATCAAAAAGCTCTTTTGACTCATCATTTGCACGATTATATGCAAAACCGGGAGTATTTACACCACTGTCAACTAAAGAGCAAAGCTTATCAAATCCAGCTTCTTTTGCCTCTTTCATAGTTACATCATTGATAATCGGATTTCCTCTAACCATATATGAATAACTAGCATCTGGATACAACTTTTTTAGAGTCTCGATAAAAAGATAGTCAAAAATATGTTCACCAACATTATCACCGATTACTAAAACACTCTTAGCAGATGAAAGTTTCTCTCTAARCTTATCAAAGTCATTATATGCAAACTCAGTATGAAATACTTTTGAGAGTTCTTCTTCTAAGTCAAACTCAACTGCGGCAGCAAGATCTATAACATTTCCTGCAACGGCAGTTTTAGTAGCAGTTAAAAGTTTGTCATCAGATTTACGAAGTTCTTCTTTTACAAGTGGTACAAATGAGAGTGCTTTTTTTGTAGAGAGTTCTTTTACTTCATCATATAGATCAGTTTTGTTAGCTATTTCAGCCATTTTTTCATAGACATAAGATGCAATTTCAGGGGGATTATCATCATAAGAAAAGTCAGCACTCATCTCTTTTACTGTAGAAGTCATTTTATCTTTTAAAGATTCAGATGCATTTATGGCATCTGCGACTTTAACACTTTGGTTTATGATGCAACCAACACAAGCTTCATCGATTGTCATTAAGTAGTATGTTCTTCAATTGCTTTATTCCACATTAGTTTGTATTTTCTTCTCATGAACTCAACTTCTTGTTGAGAAAGTTTTAGTTGTTCTTGAAGTGTGTGAATAGTTATTCTGTCTTCGTCATATAATTCTTGAAGTGAACCTAGTGCTTCTCTTAAAAACTCATTTTCATTTTTTACAGAGACGATTGTCTCATCTTTAGCATCTAGTACTTTTTCATGAAGGTTGATGATAGTACCTATTGTTTTTTCAACAAATTCAGGTTGCACTAACATCTCTTTATTGTTACGAGCAGAGAGTTCTTTTAGTTGAGCTGGAACCACTTCTTGTGAGCCTTTAGATGGGTCAATCATTCTAACACCGTCTTCTACTTTTACAGTTAGCTTTCCACGATCACATAAATCATCAATCGCATTCATATCTARACCCGTAAGCTCCATATACTCATCATCACTCATCCACTTCATTTCCACCCCTTATCTAGGAAAAATCTATTAAGCTATAATAGTTTCTATTTCTAAAGAATCCATTTCAACTTTTTTAGCTTTAGCAATTCTATCTTCTTTTAGTTTTACTGATAACTCTTCATTATCAAGTGCTAACATCTGCATTGCTAAGTAAGCAGAGTTAATAGCTCCAGCTTTTCCTATCGCAACAGTAGCAACTGGCATTCCAGCTGGCATCTGTACAGTAGATAAAAGTGCGTCGATTCCACTTAAAGCAGAAGCTGACATTGGAACACCAATGATAGGCTTAACAGTTTTAGAAGAAAGTACACCAGCTAAGTGTGCAGCCATACCAGCAGCAGCAATAAAACATTGAGCACCTTYTTCTTCAGCTTGGGCAATATAAGTTGCTGTTCTCTCCGGTGAACGGTGAGCAGAAGAGATAATCATCTCATAGTTAACACCAAAAGCTTCTAATGTGTCAGAACAAGATTTCATTACTTCATAGTCACTTTTTGAACCCATTACAATTGATACAAATTTCATTTATATTATCCTATATTTTATATTTTTGGAATTATACACTTTTTTTTATTTCTTTGGATATGTTCCCATATCTGGGTGTGCAGGAATTCTAAAAAAAGTATATGACGGGAAGATTGTAGGTAGCGTTATAGGGTTTACATTCCCACTATGAACTTCTTCCCAAATTTTTCCATTTTGAGCTTTTAGCTGCTTTAGTTTTAGATAAAATTTTCCATCTCTCTCATAAGTAGTACCGATTTCATTATCAACTATCTCTACAACTGAGCCAAGAGGAAAGACTATTTCCATCTCATCATTTGGCAGAGTTTTATACTTACATAAAAAGTGTGTTCCCTCAACATTCACTTGACCACAAACTTGGTGAGTTCCAAGTTGCATCGTAAAGTCTAGACTTTGAGTATCATGCTTTTCAAAAGGTCTTGATATAAGGTAAGCATCTGTATAACCACGGTTTTGAAGTGACTCTAGTTCATACTGATATTTATCCACATCCTCTATATCGTTATAATAATCATCTAGAGCCATTCTATAAGCTTTTGCCGTTGTAGCAGCATAATAAGCTGTCTTTGTACGACCCTCTACTTTTACAGAATCTACAACATTACTATCAAGTATCTCTTTTATATGTGAGGCAAGATTTAGATCTTTAGCATTCATTATATAAGTACCTACACCCTCTTCTTCATCAAGTCTAAAAAGAGTTCCTGTTTCAGGATTTGCAGCAAATAGCTCATATTCAAATCTACAATCATTCGCACAACTTCCACGATTTGGAACACGACCACTTTGAAGAGTAGATATAAGACATCTTCCGCTATAAGCAAAACACATAGAGCCGTGAACAAAAACTTCTAATTCTAAATCAGGAATTTCTGTTTTTATAGCAATCAAATCTTTTAAAGAGATTTCACGAGCTGTAATAATACGTGTAGCTCCCATATCGTAGTAAATTTGAGCATCTAAGACATTCATAACATTTGCTTGTGTTGAGAGATGCAGTGGCATATCAGGAGCTAATTCATGGCAAAGTTTAAGAACACCGGGAGTAGCTACTATAAAAGCATCAGGTTTTAGTTCTGCCATTTTTAAAATATGTTTTTTTAGAAGATTTAGTTGTGAATTAAAAGGAAAACCATTCAGAGTTGCATATACTTTTTTACCACGAGCATGAGCATACTCTATACCCTCTTTAAACTCTTCCATACTAAACTCTTTACCAGAGCGAATACGAAGGGAAAAGTGACTCACTCCACCATAAACAGCATCTGCACCAAAATCAAGTGCAATTTTTAGTTTCTCTAAAGTTCCAGCCGGAGATAGTAGTTCTACTTTACGCATTAATTTCCAAATTGTGCTAATAGTGCTTCAATGTCATCAGTAGAAGCTACATCGTTATGTGTATCACCCACAATGTGTTGTGCTGATGAAACCCTTTTATCATCTTCTATTTTACCTTCAAACAGAGTGTTCATATATTTAGAAAGTGCACGCATAACATTTATAACACGTTCTATTTTTTGACGGTGAATATCTTGATACTGCATAATATCCATAACACTCATTATTGAGTCACCACTAGTTTGAAGTACCTCTAACGTTTCATTAATATCATTAACTGCTGTTTCATTTTTTTCTAACTGTGTTTTAAAAGCTTCAACATCAGGGAACTTTGCACTTAGTGTAGTAAATAGCTCAATATTTGAAGTTATAACTTCAATAGCATTACTAATATTCTCCTCTTTATCCATCAAATCATTACTGATACCTTCAATAATATCAAAAATTTCTGTAGCTTTTTCTTCACTCTCTTTTGTTACATCATCAAGCTGATGCACCATCTTGTTTTCATCAGTAGCCGGAAGTGGCCATTGATGAGATGTATCTTCATTATAGCCGGGAGGAAGACCTATTTCTGCTGAGTCGTCCGAAGAAGTAGCTTCTTCAGTAACCTCTTCTGAACTCCCTTCTTCAAGTCCATCAATATCGTCGATTTCCCCATTCATCATAGCATCTAGTTCTTCTTGAGTCATTTTAATTCCCTAGCCAAATTTATTTATTGTCACTATAATAGCATAAAAACCTATTAGTTTTATTTTAGAGGCACCAAAATGATAGTCGATTTACACAACCATACTTCACTTTGTAATCATGCGGAGGGAGAAATATATGAGTATGTTGAAAAAGCAATAGATTCCGGTACAAAATGTTTTGGTTTTTCAGATCATGCACCTATGGATTTCGACCCAAAATACCGTATGAGTTTTGCTCAGATGCAAGAATATGAAAAAGCAGTCCTAGATGCAAAAGAGAAGTACAAAGACAAGATAGAGATACTGCTCGCATATGAGGTTGACTACCTTGAAGGTCATATGGATGAAAGAGTTTTAAATGCCGATGTCGACTATCTTATAGGTTCTGTTCATTTCATAGATGAATGGGGCTTTGATAACCCTGAGTTTATAGGTCACTATGAGCACGAAGATATAGATGTAATCTGGCAAAAATATTTCAATGCCATAGAAGAGATGGCTAAAAGTGGACACTTTGATATTGTCGGGCATTTTGACCTTATAAAAGTTTTTAAATATATGCCAAATAAAGACATAAATCTGATTGCAAAAAATGCTCTTTTAGCAATCAAAAAAGCTGATATGGTTTTAGAGTTAAATGTAGCAGGCTACAGAAARCCTGTAGCTGAAGCTTACCCATCTGCTTCACTTTTAAAACAAGCATATGAACTTGATATTCCTATCACTTTTAGCTCAGATGCACATAAGCCCCAACAAATTGCTCTATTTAATGATGAGATAACTCAAATGGCAAAAGATGCAGGTTATACAGAGTGTGCCATTTTTAGAAAAAGAAAAAGAGAAATGATTAGTTTCTAACTTTTTGTATTAACAAGCCACTTAGAAAAAACATCTAAGTAGTCCCAGAAACTTTGAATATACTCCTCTGTAATTCCTTCATCTACAAGATCTTCTAAAAGCCCAGCGTAGAGTGCAAGCCAAGACTTACGACTCTCTTCATCTATACGAAATGGGGCATGTCTTCCAACCATTCTCGGCTCACCTCTACTTTTCTCAAAGTATCTAGGTCCTCCTGATATTTGAATAAGAAAATCAAAAGCGTGTTGCTTTGCATCATCAAAATCTTCTTCATCATGAACAGGAAACAAAAATGCTATATCACTATCTTTGATTAAATCATAATGCTCATATACTAACCTTTTAAATCTATCTTCACCAACTTCGTGTAAAAATCCAGGGTGTGGTTTAGTTACAGGTGGTCTAATACCTATTTGTCCATCAGTTATTGTTAATTTCATAAAAAACCTTTAAAAATTTGTTAGAATTATACAAAATTATTATTAAGAAATATAAATGAATGTATCACCTGATTTCTCTCCATCTATAAAAATGATGAAGCCATACTTTATGCTCTGCGGCTTTTTTTATCTTCTGAGTATGATTTGGCTTTTTTTCATAAATCCTCAAAGTACATTGGATAATTTCTCAATTATAGCGTGGGTACATATTTACATGCTTGGCTTTGTGATGATGTCTATATTCTCAGCTATGGCTCAACTTGGTCCGGTAATTGTCGAGACAAAACACTACAATATAAATGTATTTAAATATATATGGATTTTTCTTACGCTCGGGCTTATTTTAATGGTCGCAGGTTTTTACATAAATGTGAAGTTTCTAACATATGGTGGGGTTTTAGTCCTTATAGCTATGAGTACTTTCGCTATTGAGTTCTTCTTGACTCTCAAAAATGCAAGAAGAAAGACCAGCATCACAAATGCGATGACAATGAGCAGTATTTTTTTAATTCTTGGAGTTATAAGT
>NVRL01000052.1 GCA_002732645.1 Sulfurimonas sp.
GCATGGATGCTGAAAAAACTATTAGAGAGCGAAAGGCTTTCGACCCTAAAAAGGATTTATTATGGGATTTAGAATAAATACAAATGTTGCGGCAATGAACGCACACAGAAACGCTACAATGAATAATGTAGGACTTGATAAGAGTCTTAATGCTTTAAGTTCGGGTTTACGTATTAATAACTCAGCTGATGATGCTGCCGGTCTTGCAATTGCTAACAAAATGTCAGCACAGTCACAAGGTCTTGGTCAAGCTATTCGTAATGGTAATGATGGTATCGGTCTTGTACAGACTGCTGATGGAGCTATTAAAGAGTTAGTTAGTATTGCTCAGAGAATGCGTGTACTTGCTGTACAATCATCAAATGATACTTTAGTTGATGCTGACCGTGTACTTATGCAAAAAGAGATTGCTACATTAATAACAGAAGAGACTCAGATTACAAGTTCAACTGAGTTTAATGATAAAAAACTGTTAAACGGTGCTGCTGGTGATATAGATATTCAGATTGGTCATGATGCTGGTCAGAAAATTACAATTGTAGGTGTTACGATAGCAGTTACAGCAAATAGTGTATCTACTAAAGCTAATGCTCAATTAACTATAGCTGCTATTGATACACGTCTTACAGTACTAGCAGGACACCAAGCGGATTTAGGTTCTAAACAAAATGCTATTGAGTCAGCAGTAAGAAATATATCTACAACACAAGTAAATATTGCAGCAGCAGAGTCTCAACTAAGAGATGTTGACTTTGCAGCAGAGAGTGCAAACTTTGCTAAACATAATATTTTAGCTCAGTCTGGTTCATATGCTATGAGTCAAGCTAATGCTGTTCAACAAAACGTGTTAAGACTTTTACAGTAGTAAGTAGTCTTTAGAGTCAAAGGTTTATCCTTTGGCTTTTTTAGTTTAGTGGTTAAAGTTATTTTTTTAAGTGACGATATACTAAACATAAGTTCAGCATGGATGCTGAAAAAACTATTAGAGAGCGAAAGGCTTTCGACCCTAAAAAGGATTTATTATGGGATTTAGAATAAATACAAATGTTGCGGCAATGAATGCACACAGAAACGCTACAATGAATAATGTAGGACTTGATAAGAGTCTTAATGCTTTAAGTTCGGGTCTACGTATTAATAACTCAGCTGATGATGCTGCCGGTCTTGCAATTGCTAACAAAATGTCAGCACAGTCACAAGGTCTTGGTCAAGCTATTCGTAATGGTAATGATGGTATCGGTCTTGTACAGACTGCTGATGGAGCTATTAAAGAGTTAGTTARTATTGCTCAGAGAATGCGTGTACTTGCTGTACAATCATCAAATGATACTTTAGTTGATGCTGACCGTNWMYTTNATGMAWAAAGARATWGYTACWYTAMKARCWGAAGARRCWCAGATTACAWSWWSWACWGAGTTTAATGATAAAAAACTGTTNAACNNYRGTKCTRRTRMWATAGATATTCAGATTGGTCATGATGCTGGTCAGAAAATTACAATAGCGGCTATTACTATTGCAGCATCGACAGGTACTGTTGATACGAAAACTAATGCACAACTAGCAATTCCTCTAATTGATACACGTCTTACACTACTAGCAGGACACCAAGCGGATTTAGGTTCTAAACAAAATGCTATTGAGTCAGCAGTAAGAAATATATCTACAACACAAGTAAATATTGCAGCAGCAGAGTCTCAACTAAGAGATGTTGACTTTGCAGCAGAGAGTGCAAACTTTGCTAAACATAATATTTTAGCTCAGTCTGGTTCATATGCTATGAGTCAAGCTAATGCTGTTCAACAAAACGTGCTGAAGTTACTTCAGTAGTTACCTATTAAATAAAACCAAGTGTTAAGAGTCACTTTAGTTAGACTCTAGCCCTTTTCTTCAATAAACAGTCTGAAAGCATCTTCGTAACTATCTTGTATACTATAGAGTGCTGTCAGAATTAGACTGTTAAATTTTTTGATATGACGTTTTGTGTTTTTTGTATTTCTTGTGTTGAAAAAATCTTCTACGATTACTAGTGCATAGAAAAAATAGTCATAATAGACTTCTAGGATAGTGCATAAACCTTTATTGTCTGTTTTCATTATATTTATAAATAAAGCTATTAACTCACCTATATATTCATCAGAATCTACATAAGAGGACTTGTTTGCAAAATTGTCTATAAGCGTTTTAATTCGTAAACTTATTTCAAACTCTTGTTTTAAAGATTCCATATCATTTTGATGTAATGTTTTAGTAGATGAATCTTTAAAAATAGTTTGTAAAGAGTTACTTACCATTGACTTGTCTATATCTGTAAAGTTACTCATATCAATATCATCTACTTTAAGTGCTGAAGAGTTACTGATTTTTGCCCCTTCACTCATGTTATAAATAGTCTGATCATCAGATATAATCTCAGGAACTATTCTCTCTAAACTCTTTATAGATCCATGCAGGAGGGGGTTTGTATATATAACATCTTTGAAATTGCCTATTACTGGGAGTGTAGAGGATATAAGACTAGTCTCTGTACTCATTTTACCAGAGTCTGAAATATCGACTGTTTGATTTTTACTGTGACCATCAGCGTGAGTTTCACCTGTTTCTTGATTAAAGGCTAAATCAAGACCCGTGACATAAATATTTTTTGTACTTAAAAATATACTAAGTAAGAGAGAAAATGATCCAACACATTCAGTAGTTGGAACATTGCAGCCTTTATGATACTTTGTTAGATTCTCAAATAGATATATCTGTTCTTTAGGTAGTGTTTTTATAATGTTTTCTGGTACACCAGCAGAAAAAATAAAGATAGAGTTTTTAAGATACTCTTTGATATTGAATCCTTCAAAGAAGGCTCTATTAGCATCAGAACCATCTATGTGAGTGACAATATCAGGTTTTATATTATGGCTATGTAGTGTTTTTAACAGAGCTGATACAGTAATAGTAATGAACTTATGGTGATGCTCTTTAATCCACTTTATGTTTTTTTTAAATGATGGACCAGCAGCAAGTAAAAGAATCGGTTTATCAGTAAAAAAATCATTCTTGATATGATGGTGTAGGTTTAAAAATTTGTAGTCATTGTTAATATAATTCAGTGGTCTTATATTCATCTCCAATCTTTTCTTATATGGAAAGACTACAGAGCTTTGATTAGCTATAGCACTTTGTATAAGGCTTATTTTTTCATCACTATGGTTTTTTACTCGTACATATTTAAATAGACGATTATATGCAAAGTTGTTTTGCAAAAATATATCAAACGTTTTTGTAAATGTAATATTGTCTTCTAGTATTGAAAAAGTCAGTCGGCTTCTTTTGGCAATATCATAATACGCTGTAGTAAAGAGTGAGAGCTTGAATATTTCTAGATTATCTTCGACTATCAGGTAGTCTGTAGCATTTACTTTTTTATCTATTTGAGCAATATGCAATCCTAAACCAACACCTATAAATATAAACTTTCTAATGTGTTTCATTACATTAGTACTACTTACATTATTGATATGATAGCTCATTAAAGAGAAAACATCTTCTTTATACTTTATTGCCTCTCTGTTCTCTATATCCATTTTTGATATATCGATTATACTTAAACACTCAATTGATCCATTGACTTTATCAAACGTGATTTTTTTGGCTGTATTTTTAGCAAAATCATTAGAATGTTCTGCATACATGTATTTACCGCTATTGATATCTTTAATATCAAAGTTACCATTTACATACTCTAAGTCATATTGTGAGACATGTATGTTATTTTGTATTGCTAGATCTAGATTATTTACATCTTTAGCTAGATTAGGGTGCTCTTTAGTTAAATAAAGCATATTATTTTGGTAAGTGTTTATAGCCTGTTCTTCAATCTCTTTCATGATGTTCCTTTGTCTCTATTGTTTAAGCTTTTTTCAATACTATTGATATAAAAGTCAAGTATGTTTAGTAGATTTTTGGTAAAAAAACTGTTTATATATTTGGTATGTACAGGTATATTCTCTAGCTCAGTAGAGTTGAAAAAATCAAATATAAAAGTTAGAATATATCTAAAGTAACTGTTTAGTACTTTGTCTATCTCATACGAATAAAGGTTATCATCCTTTAGTAAAAGAGCAGACATGTCACGTAGTTTTTTTAGGTAATCACTTAGTTCTAACTCTTTTATAGCTTGTAATTTTAACACAATCTTTTTTAGTTTGTATGCTTCTGATAACTTTCTATTTAAATTTTTAATCTCTATATCACTTAGACCTACTGTAATATGTTTCTTGATTTTATCGCTTATATACTCTCTGTTATATAGGGTGTTTTTAGATATTTTAATCTTATCAGCTCTTATAGATACAGAGTCTGAGAATTTTGCTCCATTTCCAAGGTTATATATTGTTTGGGTGCTATTTTTTAATATATGAGTAGAGTGATTTATAGTATCTATTGAGCTTTTAAAATGTGCGGTAGTGTAAACCTCTTTTTCAAAATTACCTTCAATTGGGACAAGGTCTTGATCGAACTTTATGATATTTTCATCTTCAGTGCTCTTTTGCAGAGAAATTGTATTACTTTTGATATGCTCATCAATATGTGTTTTGCCACTTGAGTCTACAGCTAAATCTAAACCAAGTAAGTATATATTTTTAACTTGTAATGCAAGTAGAATTTGGTAAGAGATAGAGCCAACACATGGAGCTGATGGCTTTAGAGACTCCTCTTTGTATTTTGTACCATTCTCAAATAAAAAGATCTTTTCTTGAGAAAATAACTCTATTACATTAGAAGCTACTTTATCAGAAAAAAGGCAAATTGAGTTTTTGATAAAATCAAAAGAGGAGATTTTTTTAAAAAGAGCTGATGATCTCTCATTACCCTCTAAGTGAATTATAATATCAGGGCTGATATCTTCTTTCTTAAGGAGTGATAAAACAGCAGAAACTGTCACAATGACAAAACTATTATGGTTCTGTTTAAGCCATTTTAGATTTTTTTGTAAAGATGGACCTGCAGCTAAGAGTAAAAAAGGCATTTTATCAAGTACTTTATCTRATAATGACAAACTATTTTTTAAAAATTTATAACCATTAAGCATATAATCAAGAGGTTTTAATGATTGGGTTAATATATCATTATAAAAAAAAGATAGGTGCGACTGAGAAGCTACCTGCAGATGAAAGTCTTTTCTTTTTTCGTCTTTATGGCTTAGCATATTAAAGTATTTTATGTAATGATTATAGTAATACTCTTGCTCTAAAAATGAGTTTGAACTATTTATAAATTCAGTCTTATCTTCAAATATAGAAAGTATAAGTGTAGAGTTTTTAGCTAACTCTTTGTAGTTTGTAGTAAAGAGTGAAAGTCTAAAAAGTTCTAAGTCATCCTCTATAATAAAGTATACTTTAGAAGATATTTGTTTATCAATCTCAGCTATATGTAAACCAAGCCCGACCCCAAAAAAGATAAACTTATCAAGTGACTTCAAATGTTTATCAGCTGGTTCATTCTCTTGATGATAGTAAAGTATATCTGCAAAAGCACTAAGATGGTTTTTAAATTTATAATCATTATGTATTTCTACAACATCATCTTTAGATAAATCATGTTTGTGAAAAGTAGCAAATACGTTCTCTTGTGTATCATAGTTTACACTCTGTGCTGCCAGCTCTGAGTATTTGTAGCTATCTGTCTCATAGAGTAATGTTTGAGTTGATTTTTCAAAAACGTCAAAATAACCATTTTCATATGTTAATTCATAACACTCTTTATAATGGTTATTTGATATAGCACTGTCTAAAGCAGCAAGCTTTTCAAATGTTTTTGGATGATTCTCTTTTATGTACTCTATATTATTATTAAAATTAGCTATAACTATATTGTTGATATCTGTCATTATAAACTACTCTCAATCCACTCTATAAGCTTGGATATATAAGATGTGTAAGATTTCTCTATAATCAATAACAAATCATTTTTATATTGATTATTCAATAAATATTCGCTGCTTTTTAGCAGAGCTAWGTCAAACTCTTTGAGAGTTATATCTACACAAAAAGAACTATTGATCTCATTGTAGAGTTCTTTAATCTGTCTATAGTTAACTAAGCCTACTGTTGGAGTACCTAGTCCCATACTGCAAACATTTGCGTGAAATCTGTTCGCTAAAACCAATTTAGCACCTTTATAGATTCCCATCACTTCTTTAAAGGAGTCTTCACCGTGTAAAAGAGGTGCRACTGTGATTTTTCTTCTACGTATATTGTCATCAAGTATTTGTAAGATGTCATTTATAAATGTCATATCTCTAAATATATGTGGCACAAATACTATCTCATAATCTTTGTGCTTATCTAAAAAATTAATTATAAACTTTTTAAATGTATCTAAGAATTCTTCATAAGATAGCTTAGCAAATCTTACATCTTGCATATCGTAAGCAACATTTATAGCTATATATTTTTTATTTTTATAATAATCACTTGGTTCGTTTACTTCTACAAAAAAACCAGCATCTGGAGTATGAATAATGTATTTTAAGTAATCTTTTCCAACATAATCTTCAATAGCTTTTCTTGCACCATCATTACGTATAGATATAAAGTCACCTCTTTTAATAAGTAAATCAAGAAAATTCCTAAATTTAGTTACACTCTGCTGGCWTGYACCSTKTYMAKRRWMRACTCCTAANGCATTAAATATTATAGGTGTATTGATTTGCTCCAAGAGGTTTAACTCAATGGATATAGAAGTTCCCGTTGGTGAATCCTCAACCCATAGTTCAAAATAGTTACCACCGCCAATTATGAGTARGTCATAACTATTTACCAACTCCACAAATGATTTGTCAAAAAATCTTTGCTTCCAATAAAACTCTCTTATCTCTAGTTTAGTAATATCAAAATCGTATTCTTCGTATCTTTTTAAGTATTTATAAAAGCCAAAATGATTTGCATTGTCTCCAATATTTCCATCAAAACTAGCTAAATGTAGAGTTTTTAATGTTCTCATTGTATATGATCCTTGGCAATTTCTAAGTCCTCTTTTGTATCAATATCCAAGCTCTCAGTTTCATCCATAATATACGAAATAGTTTTATCACTAAAGAGACTAGTATTCTTCATAAACTCTTCTATATGTATAATGTAAATGGCGCCATTACTAAGATAAGTTTTTGGTAACTCTTGTCTTGGCATAAAGGGATATCTGTTATTTGATATACCTTCRATATATCCATTTTTATTCTTCTTAAATGCTTTTAATATTTTATTGTCAATTTCGCATACGCTTATCAATGCTGTAGCATCACTTTTAAATAAGATATCAAATGCATCATCTATATGTTTTGTAGTTCTTAAGGGAGAGGTTGGTTGAAGTAGAACTAGGTAATCAAATTCTTGATTATCTTCTCTTAGTTTTTCTATTACATCTCTTATTACGGGTTCACTTRCTGTAGTATCGAGGGCTAGCTCATTTGCTCTTTTTAGAACATCAGAACCATACTTTTTTGAAATATTTAATATTTCATTATCATCTGAACTGACTACTGTTTTTGTGATATATTTAGAGTTTAAACTGGCTTCTATACTCCAAGCAATAAGTGGCTTTCCAGCAAGATSWAKAMWSYTTTTTCTTGCTAATCCTTTTGAACCACCACGAGCTGGAATAATAGCTAAAACTTTTTTAGTCATCTGTTCCATCTTTTGATACTGTGTGTCTTAATTTCCATTCACCATCTACTTCTTTCCATATATGTGGGCTTCTATGTCTATTGATAGTTTCCCAAAACTCATCTTCTGTCGTGTCTATGTACTCTAAAAACTCTTTAAAATATTTGTTTGGAAACTCTGTGTCATATTTTTTTATCAGATAAGCAGCTTCTTCTCTTGTAATTTTATCATTACGCACTTCTTGTGCTGCGTCATAAGTACATCTACCGATACCAAATTTAATCAGGGTTGTAAGATAATGAAATGGGTCAACTTTATCATCGATACTGCTATATTTTGAGTATGTACCCTCTGTTCTCTCTGGATTTGCTTCAAATCCAGTGTTATCAGCTGCATAATAGTAGCACTCCTGAGGATCCCAGTTCAAATAATAACCTAAGTAGTGTACTTTTACGCCAGCATCTATAAGATCATGTTTATTTGGTGGAATATATGGTGCAAAANCATMWWNAKMGTANCYSKCCACTGTCAATATAATCCTGCATTGAGATGCCACCAAATTTCATAGATAAAGCATCATCAGATGAGAAAAAATCCATATTCATAATAGGATTTGTATTCTCCTCAATTGCATTCCCATATTCAGCTTGGTTTTCACCGTACATTACAAGCTTTACATTGAATTTTTTGGCCATAGCAGGGCCAATTATCCTTTGTCCTACAATAAAAGGTTGAAAAGGGTGTAGAAGATTATGAAAAGCATTTTTAGTCATCTTTCTATGGAGTTTACCATTTGGAGTATAAAGAATATTATCCAATCCTCCTGTATGCATCCACTCTTRCATATTTTTCCAACCAATATCAGTATAAAGATGTGGAGACCAGGTAACGGTAAGTGGGTTCATCCCATATTTATATTTTAAGATGTGTGCTGTATAAGCACTATCTTTACCTCCACTACCAGGAACAATAACATCATAAGAGCCATCATCACTTCTAAATTGTGCTAAAAGTTCTCTAAGCTTTTCATCTCTTTGCTCCCAGTCGATTCCTTTCTCTTTCTCTTCATGGTAGACACAGGCAGAACAGATACCATCTTCATTAAAGTTGATTACTTTTTTCTTCTCACCCTTTTCATTTTTAAACTCAACTGTTGAACTTGGTCGTTGATTTGAGATTACACATTTTTTACAAAATTTAACCTCATTTGGTAAACCGTAATAAGCTTCCAACTTTTCAGACATTCTTATTCTCCATGATAATTTTTAGAAAATTTTCTACTATTTTTAAGCCATCTTTAGCACTTTTTTCTGGGTGAAATTGACAACCATAGATGTTGTTTTTTTTAACAGATGAGCAAAACTCAAAATCAGAGTATGTAGTAGTAGAGAGTATAAAATTATTATTACTCGGCACGGCAATATAACTATGTACAAAATACATGTCACTTTTTGATTTTATATTTTGCAAAATCGTATCGTTCCAACTAATGTCTTTTTGCTCTATCTCATTCCAGCTGACATGTGGCAATTTTTCACTTTTATCATTTTTCATAKNNGTNAACYKRMNCAMTWWSYCCGCTATGATACCTATGCCTTTTGTCGTGCCAAACTCTTCACTTTCATCAAATAGCATCTGCATACCTAGACAAATACCAAGTAGTGGTTTATCTGTTTTTGCATACTCTTTTAGTATTTGAACAAGTGAGTATTTATGTAGATTTTTCATCCCGTGAGAAAAGGCACCTACCCCTGGAAGTATAACGCCATCAGCACTTAATATTTCATCTCTATCTCTTGAGAGAATTGGTTCAACACCAACTTTTTCAAAAGCATTTAAAATACTTCGTACATTCCCTATTCCATAGTCTACAATAACTAATTGTATACTCATACTCTCACCTTAGTGCCATTCTCACCAAGTGAAAATTTAATACTCTCAATTGTAGATAACTCATAGTGTAATATTGAGGCAACAGCTGCTGCATCAATGTTTGAGCTATTTACTAAATCCACTATATCTTTATCTTTACCAGCTCCACCACTTGAGATAATAGGAATAGATACTACCTGCGATACTAAATTGTTAAGTTCTAAATCAAAACCTTTTTTAGTACCCTCTTTATCTATAGAGGTTAGTATGATTTCACCAGCTCCAAGCACTTCAACTTTTTTTGCCCAATCAATGACATCAATGCCAGTTGGTTCCCTTCCGTTGTCTACATATGCTTCCCACTTTTGTGGAGCTATATTTTTGGCAACAATTGATAAGACTATACATTGCGAACCAAAGGTTTTAGCAGCTTTTTCAATAAAATCTGGTTCAGCAATCGCTTTTGTATTGATTGCTACTTTATCAGCACCAGAGTTTAGAGCAGTTTGAATATCTTCAATAGTTCTTATCCCTCCACCAACTGTTATTGGGATAAAGATATCTTTACAAGCTTGCTTGATAATATCACTTAGGCTATTTCTATCATAGTAAGCGGCAACTGCATCCATAAAAATAATCTCATCTGCACCTGCATCATAATATCTCTTAGCCATCTCATTTGGGTTTCCAACTTTTCTAAGCCCTTCTAAATGAATACCTTTTATTACATGTTCATTTTTTATATCTAATCTTGCAATTATTCTGAACTTATTCATTTTTTTGTAGTTCCTGAAACTGTTTTTGGTGACTGGTTAACCATAATTCCTTGGAGTTAAGTAGATCTAAAAATAGTTTATCACTATGTCCCTTTCCAAAGAGATATTTATTATCATCTTTATTTGTCTTATTAACAGCTTTTTCAATAGCTTTTAGTATAATTGTTTTATCGTAGTCAGTATGTAGTATTGATGGTAAAATAACCCTACCATTTTGTCTACTGCCGATGTCAATTGTTGTTATATTATAAAAAGGTGCTTCTCTGATTCCCGCACTTGAGTTCCCGATTATGAAATTAGAATTTTTGAGTAATTTTAAAAAATACTCAAATCTTAGTGATGGAAATATTTTGAATCTTCTATTATTCTCAAATCTCTTATATTCACTAAGTATCTCTATACTCCCCAGGTCATTATTTGGATAGATAACTATGTAGTTTAAATTGCTCTCAATAAGTGAATCTACAAACTCTTTTACATGTTGGGTTATTTTATCGTACTCTGTTGTTATCGGATGAAAAATTGCAATAGAAAACTCTTCAAATTCGATGTCATAATACTCTTTTACACTATTTAAACTGGGAAGATTAGATGGGTTCATCAAATCCAAGTCAGGTGAACCAAGTACAAAAATAGAGTCTTCAAATTCGCCCAATTGAATCAATCGTGTTTTAGCCTCTTCATTAGCAACCAAGTGAATATGTGCCAATTTTGTTACTGAGTGTCTAATCGATTCATCAATAGTCCCAGAGATCTCTCCACCCTCAATATGAGCTACTAAAATATTATTAAAACTTCCAACAATAGCTCCTGCCATAGCTTCTAGTCTGTCACCGTGAACTACAATTATATCAGGTTTTACCTCTGCAATATAGTGAGAAAAACCATCAATTGTTTTTGCTAAAGTTCTATCCATATACTCTATAGTTTCGTGATTTATATATTGGTATATATTTTTAAATCCTGATTTGTATATTTCATCAACAGTAGCTCCGTATAGTGAGTTCATATGCATACCTGTGGCAAAAATATGAACTTCATACTCATCTGATTCTTGAGATATTTTTATTAAAGATTTTAGTTTTCCAAAATCAGCTCTTGTACCAGTTAAGAATACTATTTTTTTCTTATTCAACTATGTCGCTCCAAGATAAATGCTCATCAAGCCCTATGTTTTGTGTAGCTACTCTACCTAAAATATCAGTATAGCTTTCTGCTTTAAGTTCACCAGTACCAGGTCTTTTTACCCAGATATTCTCTTTTGTGAATTTTTCACCTTTTTTTATAGSKWNTAAWNTRTYWMAMCWGTAGCAAATGCAAAATCTATAGTTACCTGCTCCTCTTTGGCAGCTTCTTTTTTTCCACCTCTCATTTTCCTTAACTCTTCGCTACCAACAATTAACTCTTTTAGAGCTATTGGATCCATAGAGTTTATAATATCTGGACCACTTCTATCCAYWYYGKYMKYRMWKYSWSYMTSWAYWATASARSCAYCYWSYSTSRCARSRSYWWMWYMMRYMAARKTARWRKYASTRWSMKYTGATAAGCCAACAATTGTATTTGGGAATTCTCTTTGAAGCTCTTGCATAGCTCCAAGCCTTACTAGATGTGAAGGTGTAGGGTAAAGGTTTGTTGTATGGAGCAGAGCATAAGGAATATTGTATTTTTCTAAAATTTTAACTGTTTTTCTAACGGACTCTATATCGTTCATCCCTGTACTTACAATCATAGGTTTGCCAAAAGAGGCAATATGTTCTATCAGTGGATAGTTATTACATTCACCTGAACCTATTTTATAAGCACTCACTCCCATTCTTTCAAGTCTGTCTGCAGCCGCTCTGGAAAAAGGTGTACTAATAAAAATCATACCTTTTGACTCTACATACTCTTTTAGTCTCTTTTCATCATTTTCATCAAGAGCACACCTTCGCATAATTTCATAAATTGAAACATCMGCATTGCCAGGAATGACCTTTTTCGCCTCTTTACTCATCTCATCTTCAACTACATGCGTTTGATGTTTTATAAGCTCTGCGCCAGCTTTATAAGCAGCATCTWYCATCTCAAAAGCTGTTTGTATACTGCCTTCGTGATTGATGCCTATTTCAACTATAACTAATGGTCTATGATTTAGGCCGATTTTTCTATTTTGAATAACTATCTCGTTCATATTCCAACTTTAGTTTTATTATCAAACAAGTAGCAATATTAGTACCATTAGATTTATATTAAATAAATTATGAAATATGTCGATTGTATAGTTAAGAAATATTATAATAATGAAAGATTATTTAACATGAAGGATTCGTCATGGCTGTAAGTTCAGTAGGTGCAGGTGCGGGTGTACTAACACAAGATATATTAGATAAATTACGCGAAGCGGATGATGCACAGTATGTAACTCCATTGAAGTTGGAATTAGCAGATCAAGATGATAGAAAGAATGCATTAAAGACAATAGATGCGAGTATGACAAATCTTATAGATAGTATTAATGCTCTAAAGGATGTTTTTGAACTATATGGTTATAGTCCTTTAGAAACTCCAGCTTTTGAAAGATATGATATTCTAGCTTCTAAGTATGCCGGTGGTGCAGA
>NVRL01000053.1 GCA_002732645.1 Sulfurimonas sp.
AAACCTTTACCACCTCAAGATAATGACTTTGAAGCTTTAAAGTCTGGCCTAACTAAATATAATGAATCTTTTACAGGCTCAGTTTTCAAGGAAAAAGTATCCTCATTCGTTAAGAACGAATCTGGGATTGTTGTTGGTGGAATTCTCGGAGAAATTAACTGGAATCGGATGCATATTCAAGGTCTTTGGATTGATGAATCCATTCGTAAGGACGGTTGGGGCTCAAAGCTTATAGCAAGGTTTGAGCAGTATGCACTATCAAAAGGTATTGCTAACATTCGCCTGGAAACAACAACGTTTCAGGCATTAGATTTTTATCTTAAGTAATAAGTAATTTTAATATTTGTATAATGTATTTTATTCTATTAAAGTACGTTACTAGGGGGATCAAATGCTTGCTGACAAAGTACAGACAATTAAAAAACTTTCTACAGACATTACTTTATTATACGTTGAAGACAACATTGGTTTATGCAATAATATGCAAAAGCTACTTGAGAGAGTAAGCGACAATATTATCATTGCGAACAATGGTGAGGAGGGGTATAAAAAATTTATAGAGCATAAACCAAAGATTATTATCACAGATATTAATATGCCAAAAATGAACGGTTTTCAAATGATAAAAAAGATCCGAGCTTTAGAACCAGAATGTAAAACTCTTATTTTATCTGCCCATGATGAGAAAGAACATCTTCATGCAGCTATAAATCTTGAAGTTTTTCGATACTTAAATAAACCAACAAGAATACCTGAACTAATAGATGCCATTTATGACACAATCCTAGCTATTCACAAAGAAGAGAATCGTCGTCTATTTCTGAATCAACTTCAAAGTATATTCAACTATCAAAATAACATAGTAGCAATGATGTTTGAAGGAAACTTCATACTACCCAATCAACGTTTTTTAGAATTTTTTGGAGTAGATACTCTCGATGAGTTTAACGAAACGTTTAATATGAATCAGTTACTACTAGAGCACAAAGAATTTCTTTATAGTTCAGATTCACAGTCATGGCATGAAAAGGCAGTTAAAAATACCGGAATACTATTTCACACAAAGATGGAAAATCATGAAGGAATAAGAAGACACCTAATTTTAAAGGCAAGAGAAGTGCCGGAAAAAGAAGGACACTATATTCTCTCCTTTGATGATATAACTGAGTTAAATCTCATGTCTCTTTTTGATAACGAATCTACCAATATYGATAATATTGCTCAAGATAAAATGGCTGTTATTACTTTTATGCAAATTATTAAAAATAATTCTTCTGAGATTAAAATACATAATTTTTATAAGGGGTTGACAATTGTTAATCCTGCTGTGATTTTAAAGATAACAGATAATGAAATTATTTTAAAAACTGTGAATTCGCAACTAAAGATCATGCAGCTTACAAAATTCACAACAATTAGCTCAGAAATATTCCCTCAAAGTGTTGTATGTAAGTCCATTGAAGATATAGATATAGACAACCAGACTTTAACAATCAAAGATATGCACTTTTCTCAAAGAACTGCCACAGATAGAAAGTTTATCAGATTAGAACCTAGTGAAGAACAAGCTTGTTCACTCTTTTATCGAGAAATCAAGTTTACATCAGAAACAACTGTCATAGATATTTCAGAGGTTTCAGCCAAAGTAGAAATAAAAGCACTACCTGCAGGAATACGTATTGACGAAAAAATCAACCTGACAATAAATATTAAGATAAACAAAAAACAGACCTCACTAAGCACAGAAGCAACAGTCTATCGCATGGAGGAGAATAAACGCAGTTACTATCTAGTTCTTCTATTTGATCTAGGTACAAAAGATAAAAAGCTCATTCGAGAATATATTGTAAATCGTCAAATGGAGTTAATACGAGAATTTAAAAAATTAAATATTACATAATAATTTTTAAAAGGAGAGTCAATTGAATTTTTATAAAATAACAGTTGGAAAAAGACTTGGTCTTGCTTTTTCACTAATCACTATCATTACTTTGTTTCTAGGTATCTTTGTTATTGTAGAATTTAAGAAGGGCTCACGTATTACAAAAGATATGTTTAACCATTCATACATAGTAAGCAACTCCATAAAAGATATACATGCTGATATGATGACTATACACACTGCCGTACTCTCCATGATGATCAATAAAGAGAGTGTATTTATTGACGGTCAAATCAGAAAAATAGATTTATATGATATAGATATAAAAAAACATTTTGGAATTATACTAGACAGATATCTTGGTCCTAAAGCAGATGTAAAAAAAGTATATAATATATACAAAAGTACAATTCCAATACGAACAAATGTCATTAGTATGATTAAAGCAGGGAAATTAGAAGAAGCAAAGATATTTATGAAGACAAATGGACATGAGCTTCTACAATCACTCCATGAAGAGATACATATATTAGGTATATATTCTGACAATAAAGCAAGTGACTTTTTTAATATTGCTCAAGAAAATGAGAAAAACACAATAAACTTACTTGCCATTGCTCTTATATTTGTAGTTTTATTTAGTTCAACTATTGCTGTTACGATTATCAACAGCATAGTAAATCCACTAAATATACTTATTAGTATGTCTGAGAAAATAAATAAAGGTGACTTCTCTGTACTAAACACTGAAGATACTCTCAACTTAAAAAACAGACAAGATCAACTAGGACAACTATATAACTCATTTCATACACTACTAAACTACCTTCTACTTCCTTACGATAACATTATAAAAAGCAACCGTTCTCTTGTTGAGATTACAGATGAAGTTCGTAGACTATTAGACTCTTTTGACAAAAACATCATTGCCTCAAAAATGGATACACAAGGTAATATTATCTATGTCAGTAAAGCCTTCCAAAATGTTTCTAAATATACGGCAGAAGAGCTACTTGAAAAAAAGCACACCTTTATTTATCATCCGGATATGCCAAGAAGTATCTTTTTGGAAATATGGAAAACTATAGAGAGTGGAAAAACATGGACAGGAGAAATTAAAAACAGAAAAAAGGATGGAAGTTTTTTCTGGGTAAATGCAAATATATCACCTGATATTGACAAAAACGGAGTTATTATTGGGTACAACATAATTAATGAAGAAATTACTGTAAAAAAAGCATTTGAAGAACTCTCTAGCACTTTGGAGAACAAAGTAGTTTTAGAGATAGAAAAAAATAATGAAAAGACTGGTTATATGCTACAACAATCTCGTCTTGCACAAATGGGAGAGATGATTAGTATGATAGCACATCAATGGAGACAGCCACTTTCTTCCATTTCAGCTATTGCTGGAACATTAACACTTGATCTTATGATGGACAACTATAATAATAGATTTTTCAAAGATAGACTTGAGGCTATTAGTGAGCTTTCCCAGCATCTATCTGCAACTATAGATGACTTTAGAACTTTCTTTAAAGATGATAAAAAAGAAGAGATATCAGAGGTACAAAATATCATTAATGAATCAATTTCAATTATTGGACAAACACTAAAAAATAAAAATATAGACCTAATTATTAACTATGAAGATAAGCCTAAAATAAAAAGTCATCTAAATGAGATAAAACAAGTTCTTTTAAATCTTATGAAAAACTCCGAAGACATACTTTTAGAAAAAAAAATAGAAGAAGCTAAAATCTGGATAAATATACATACAAAAGACTCTGAAGTAAGTATAAATATAGAAGATAATGCTGGAGGTATACCTGAAGATATTATAGACAAAGTTTTTGATCCATACTTTAGTACAAAAAAAGAAAAAGATGGTACTGGACTTGGTCTATATATGTCAAAAACAATTATCCAAGAACACTGTAAAGGAAAACTTCTATTGAAAAACACCAGTAACGGTGCTTCTTTTACAATAGTATTACCTATATTTTCTGACGGAGAAGAGTAATGAATGACACGRTAGAATACATATTATCATATTGTAATAACTTAGAACTACTCTATGTGGAAGACAACGAAGAAGCAAGAGAATTTACAATGGAGTTATTAAGTAGGTTCTTCAATAAAATAGCCGTTTGTAAAAATGGACAAGAAGCAGTAGAACTTTTTAAAGTAAAAAATATTTCTTTAATACTCTCAGATATAAATATGCCTAAAATGGACGGAATAGAGATGAGTAAAAAGATTAGAAATTTAAACAGTGATGTCCCCATAGTATTACTTTCAGCACATAATGAGTATTCTTTTAAAGATTCTGCGAACCATGCCGGGGTTACAGACTACTTAGAAAAACCGTTAAAGCTTTCAAGACTGATAGAGTTTCTAACTAGTTTTGCTAATGAGAAGATTGGAGAGAAATAATATGCTTAAAAAAAAGACTGCTATAATAGTTGAAGAGAGTAAAACAATTCAACTATACTATAAAAACTTGATAACCCCCCTTGGTTATGAAGTTCTAAGTGTGAGTTCATTCAAAGAACTAAAAAATCTATTAAAAGAAAATATATCTGTAGATTTAGCACTTATATCTTTAGACAATAGTGACAACCCTGAATCTGTAGTTAAATTTGTGCTAAGAAAAAGGATTACCATTATTCTCCTTAGTGGTGAAGAAGATCCAAAAATTAGAAAAAAACTTGTTAAAGAGGATGTCGTAGACTACATTGATAAACTATCTGTTTCAAATGCTGATGATACAGTAAAACTTGTAAAAAGACTCGACATAAACCAACACGAGACAATATTAATAGTTGATGACTCTGCACTCTTTCGCTCACTGATTTCAAACTTGTTACAAAAGCATAAGTTTAATATTATTGAAGCTGAAGATGGACAAAAAGCACTCGATATACTAAATGAAAACACTAATATCAACCTCATAATAACAGACTATGATATGCCGAATATGAACGGGCTAGAACTTATTAAGAATGTCAGAAATAACTATAATTTCAAAGACACCCCAATGATTGTTATATCATCAATTGATGCACAATCTACAATAGTTGACTGTATGAAACATGGAGCAAATGACTACTTACACAAACCATTTAGTAATGGGGAGTTTTATAGCCGTCTGTATATTACACTATCTTACAAAGAAAATCTTGACTTGCTTGCCGAACAAAAGGAAGTATACGAAACACTTTTTTATCAATCTGCAAATGCAACATTGCTAATGAAAAACAGTATTTTTACAGATTGTAACAATGCTGCCTTAAAACTTTTAAAATTAAAAAGTAAAAGTGATATTATAAATAAGTCACCTATGGATTTTTCTCCAAAATTTCAGCCAGACGGACAACTCTCCTCTGCAAAAAAAGATATTATTGTTAATACAAATGTAACACGCTTTGAGTGGGAATATCTTACATTAGACTCAGAGCATATAATGGTTGATGTTATACGTACAAAATTTATTATTAAAGGGGAGGAGGTGACACATGTTGTTTGGCATGACATAACAACAATGAAAAAGCTTGAAAATGACTTGGAATCTCTTAACATATCCTTAGAACAACGCGTAAAAAAAGAAGTTAAAAAGAATGAAGAGCAATCATCTCATATGCTACAGCAGTCTCGTTTAGCTCAAATGGGGGAAATGATTAGTATGATAGCTCATCAATGGCGTCAACCTCTTGCATCCATATCTGCCATTTCAGGAACACTGACTCTTGACATAATGATGGACCAATACAAAGAAGAATTTTTTAAAAAGAGATTAGAATCTATTAATGAACTATCTCAGCATCTATCTTCTACTATCGATGATTTTCGAGGTTTTTTCAAAGAAGAAAAGAGTATACAAAAAATAACTATTAAAGAGTTAATAAACAGTAGCATTGGGATTATTGGACCAACACTCCAAACAAAAAATATTAAAATAAAGTTAGACGTCAATGAAGATATAAGTGTGAACACATATATAAATGAGGTTAAGCAAGTTATACTCAATATACTAAAAAATGCAGAAGATATTATACAAGAAAAAGAGATTAAAGATGCTTATATATACATTAGTTGGCATAAAGATGAAGAGTATGCTTATTTGGTTCTAGAAGACAACGCCGGTGGTGTACCTGAAGACATATTGAATAAAATATTTGAACCTTACTTTAGTACTAAAACATCAAAAGATGGAACAGGGCTTGGACTTTATATGTCTAAAACAATTATAGAAGATCACTGTAAAGGCACTTTAAAAGTGAAGAACAGTGACTTTGGAGCAACGTTTACAATTGCTCTTCCTATGAGTAATCAGGAGATCCAAAATGAACAGTAGAATTCAAGAGTGTATACTCTTATGTCATGACTTAAATATACTATATGTTGAAGACAATGATGAAGCACGAAAATTCACTATGGAGATGCTTAACCGTTTTTTCAACTCCATTACATTCGCTACAAATGGTAAAGATGGATTAGAAAAATTCAAAGAAGGTAACTTTGATCTGATACTTACAGATATTAATATGCCTATAATCAACGGACTTGAGATGGCAAAAGAGATTAAAAGTATAAATAAATCGATTCCTATACTTATACTTTCTGCACATAATGAAGAAAAATATCTTATATCAAGTATTCAGATAGGAATAGACGGTTTTCTTCTAAAACCTCTTGAAATAAACCAATTCACAGACACTCTTTTAAAATCAGTTGAGAAGATACATCTTCAAAAAGAGATACAAAACTATCAAAGAGAGCTAGAACAATCAAATGCGAACTTAGAAACTAAAGTACGAGAGAGAACAGCAGAACTTGAGCATAGACTCTACCATGATATTTTAACTAACCTTGGTAACCATACTTCTATGATGAAGAATATTGGGTTAAGTTCTAAGGAGACAATATTTTTGATAGATATAAATGGCTTTCAAAAATTTAACGATATATATGGGCTAAGTTCAGGTAATACTATTTTGAAAAAATTTGCTCAGAACTTAAAAGATTTTAATATAGATAATAATTATAGAATTTATAGAGTTTATGCAGATAGTTTTGTACTTCAAAAAGAAAATGAAACTTCTTATAATGAAAGCTTTGATATTCAAAAAGAAAGATTACTGAATCATTTTGAAAACATCAAGATATACCTTGATGAGATAGAAGAGAACATAGARATTGAAGTTACTATCGGTTCTAGTGTAGATGAAATGCATCCATTTATAAAAGCTGATATGGCACTAAAATATGCTAAAAAAAACAACTTACCAATCGCTCTTTATACTGAAGATATGGATAGCTCTAAAAGACTTATAAACGATTTATATTGGAAAAGAGAAATAAAGTCTGCTATAAAAAATGACTCTATTATCCCTGTATTTCAAGGTATTGTAGACCAATCCCAGCGAGTTATTAAGTATGAAAGTCTTATGCGTCTAAAACAGTATAAAGACGGAGAGGAAAAACTAATATCACCATTCTTTTTTCTAGATGCTGCAGTAAATACAAGACAGTATGATAAATTAACTAGAATAATGGTTCAAAAAACATTTTCATTTATGCAGGGTAAAAATATAGACTTCTCAATAAACCTATCTTTTGAAGACTTATCAGACTCATCAAGAGTAAAGTTTTTACATGAGCAAATAGAAAAATATAATGTTGAAACAAGACTTATTTTAGARATATTAGAGAGTGAAACAGTAAGTGACTATGAATTGGTTATAAATATACTAAAAAAGTTTAGAGAAAAAGGCGTTAGAATCGCAATTGATGATTTTGGTTCCGGTTATTCAAACTTTGAGCATATTTTAAAGCTTAATCCTGATTTTATTAAAATAGACGGTTCTCTTACACAAAACATAATTGAAGATAATCGAACGCATACTCTTATAAAAGCTATTTGTGATTTTTCACAGAAATTAGAAATAAAAGTAATTGCAGAGTTTGTCAGTACGCAAGAGATCTTTTACGCACTGAAAGATTTAGGTATAGATGAGTATCAAGGATTTTACTTCTCTATTCCATCAACAGAGTTACTATAGGATATTTTATGAATATTAATCTAGAAGATATAAAACAGTTTAAACAGATGTGTATAAATATATCTATACTAATGGTAGATGATGAAGTTGAACTGACAAAGTATTATAAAGAGATTTCGGAACGCTTTTTTGAATCGGTAGACATAGCAAATAGTGGGCTAGAAGCTCTTAAGTTATTTAAACAAAATAGATACGATATCATATATACAGACCTTAATATGCCTAGTATGCATGGTATAGAACTAATAAAAAAAGTTAAAGAGCTAAATCCTAAACAAAAATTCATTGTAATTTCTGCTAGTAATGAGTCAGATAAACTTATGGAACTACTCTCTTTAAATATTTCAGGTTTTATAGTAAAACCTTTTACTATAAACAACTTCATGCATGTAAGCATGGAGCAAATCTCCATTATATTACAGTCAAGACTACTTTTAGAACAAACTAATGAGCTAAACAAAGAGATTGTTAAAATAACGAAAGAAAAACAGGACCAAGAACAGATGTTGATTCAGCAATCAAAACTTGCCCAAACTGGTGAGATGATTTCTATGATATCACATCAATGGAGACAACCACTCTCATCTATAACAACCATTTTATCTGGATTAAAAACCAGATTAGATTTAGATACATATAAAGAAGAAGAAAATCCCCTACAAGCTGTTACAACTGACTTTAACAAGGCGTTTGAACAGATAGAAGATACAGCTATATTTCTTTCCAAAACTATAAATGATTTTAGAAACTTTTATCGTCCAGATAATAAAAAAATAACAGTAGATATCTGCAGGGCTATGGAAAGTGTACTAAGGATATTAAATCCTAAAGAAAACAACATTAAAGTAGATTATAAATGTTTGGAAGTTGATGCAAAAGATGTCTATACCTTTGAAGGTGAATTAAAACAGGTCTTTATTAGTATCATTAATAATGCTATAGATGCATTGCTGGAAAAAAACATAGCTAATGCAAAGATATCAATTCATATAACACAAGAAGTTGATAATCTTCTAGTAAGTATAKCTGACAACGCAGGGGGTATTCCAGAAGATATTATAAATAATATATTTTTACCATATTTCTCAACCAAAAGCGAAAAAAATGGAACCGGACTTGGACTGCATATGGCAAAAACAATTATTGAGCATCATGTAAATGGCAGTATAAGCGTTAAAAACTCCAATCTCTATAATGGGGCAGAGTTCATWATAAGTATCCCAAAATCACTAGAAAAGGATTAATATGTACAGTGCAAAAGATTTAAGACAGTATACAAAACATCTAACTATTTTATACGTTGAGGATGATGATTTACTAAGAGAGAGTACCCTTTTTTTATTTGAGCCTTTTTTTAAAAAGGTTGATTCAGCTTGCGATGGAGAAGAGGGATTAATTTTGTACAATAAAAAGCAGTACGATATAGTAATTACCGACATAAATATGCCAAAAATKAATGGTATAGAAATGATATCTAAGATTAAAGAGATAAATACAGAACAGAAAATTGTTGCTATATCTGCACACGATGAGTCAGAGATATTGATTAATCTAATAAAAACAGGAATAAATAGCTTTATTTTAAAACCAATCATTCAAAATGAAATCATAAATACCCTCTACCCCATAAGTAGAGATGCTTATACACAAATACTGAATATTGAACTAGTAAATGAGTTAAATGAAAAAAATGAAGAGTTAGAGAAACAACTAAAAGAGATAAAAGCTAAAAACAACACAATAGATACTAAACATTCTCAAGTAGAAAAACTACTGCAAATAACAACTTCAAATGACAGAGAAACTGWAGCTGATGATATCATGCCTGAGTACTTTGAAAAAGATGAAGATGAAGGTGAAGAAAATATAGTCTTTATGCAAGACGATGCTGATGACTTATTAGAATATTTCAACGAAATATCTGAGTATATCTCTCTTGCACTTATACATTCAAACAAAAATGATATTTTAGAAATTGCAAAAATATTTTCTAAAACATCCTCTATACTACTTAGATATTCACCATACTTAGACTCACTTGCTGCAAGTATGGATGAGTTATCAACAGCACTGAATAATCATGTAGATGAATTTATGAATGTTCTAAAAGATAATAGTGATAGTGTATTTAGCCTATTTGATGCCGTAAGTTCAGATATGCATCGTTATGTAGAAAGATTTAGTGTAGAGAGTATTGCCATGAAAAATTCTCATCATATTCATGATCCAACAACGCTTAGTATACGTCAAATCATATCAATATTTACAGAAGATGAAATGGAGTCTGGAGAGATTGAGTTTTTTTAATGAAAAGAAATTTTACTATTCATCCAAAAAGGATGAATAGTAATAACTATATATTTAGTTATTGAAATAAAGAGATAAGTACACCGGCAGCAACTGCTGAACCGATAACACCTGCAACATTTGGACCCATTGCATGCATTAGAAGCATATTATTTCTATCATACTCCATACCAACTTTATTTGATACACGAGCTGCCATTGGAACAGCAGATACACCAGCTGAACCGATTAATGGATTAACTTTATGTCCTGGGAACATATTCATAATCTTAGCCATTATTACACCAGATGCAGTACCAACAGAGAATGCAATAATACCAAGAGCCATGATAAACATAGTATCAGGAACTAAGAACTGATCAGCTGCTAGTTTAGAACCAACACCAAGACCTAAGAAAATAGTTACAATGTTTATAAGTGAATTTTGAAGAGTATCATTAAGACGCTCAACAACACCTGATTCTTTTAAGAAGTTACCAAACATAAATGCACCAATAAGTGGTGTAGATGCAGGAAGAACTAAAATTGCAAGACTAAGAACCATAATAGGGAAGACTAATTTTTCTAGACGAGACACATGACGAAGTGTAGTCATCTTTATCTTACGCTCTGCATCAGTTGTTAATGCTCTCATAATTGGAGGTTGAATAATAGGAACCATTGCCATATAGCTATAAGATGCAACTGCAATAGCACCTAAAAGTTCAGGAGCAAGCTTCGTAGCAATAAAGATAGAAGTTGGACCATCAGCCCCACCAATAATTGAAATTGCTGAAGCTTGTTGAAGAGTAAAGTCAACAAACCCTAATTGAGTTAATGCAACTGCTCCAACTAATGTTCCAAAGATACCAAACTGAGCAGCTCCACCAAGAAGTGCTGTTTTAGGGTTTGATAGAAGTGGACCAAAATCTGTCATGGCACCAACACCCATAAAAATAATTATCGGGAACATCTCATTTGCCAGACCCATATCGTAAATAACACCTAAGAAACCATGCTCACCTGCAATACCTGCAACCGGGATATTGGCTAATAAACCACCAAATGCTATCGGAAGTAATAAGAGAGGCTCAAATCCTTTTCGTATGGCTAACCAAAACAAAAAGAATGTAAGTAGAATCATAATAATTCTACCCCACGATTGATAAAAATCACCTAATACTTCACCATGAGAATTAACTTCACTTGAACTTGGATTTGTAAATGCATATATACCAGTTGACTTTAAAAAGCCACCTACCATTTCTGAGAAATCTTGACTTTTATAAGTCTCTTCTTGATGCGTTGAAAGAGCTTCAGCTGATGCAGGAGCACTGGCATGAAGAGCACCAAAGCTAAAAAGCATAAGTGCGAGTAGTTTTAAAACAAAAATCTTCATTTGATTATCCTAATACTGCTACGACTTGACCTTCTACTACCTTGTCGTTCGTTGCAACATTGATAGACTTAACTACACCACCACGAGGTGCAACAACATCTATCTCCATTTTCATTGATTCTAAGATTAAAATAACATCACCCTCATTTACACTTTGACCTGGATTAGCAACAATTTTCCAAACATTACCCGGCAAAAGTGCTTTAATAGAAACTTCATTACCAGAAGCTGCTGCTGGAGTTGATGGAGCTATACTCTCTCCATCTACTGCTGTAACTTGAATATTTGCATCACCCTCTGCAACTTGAACACTAAACTTTTGACCATCTACTACTACTGTATAATTTCCACTACCCATATTTGAATTTCCTTCACAATCTTTTTTCATTTCTGATATTTTACGAACATTTAACTCACCCTTGCCTTTTAGAAAAGCGATACCCTTCTCTTGACAAGCAGCTGCGATAAATATATTTTCTTCTGTAATCTCTATATCTTCTTCTTTAAGCTTCTTAATCCAAGTATCTAAAGATTTACTTTCATCAGCATTTGCTAAATCTAAAGCTTTTTCTGTTGTTGGCTCTAAATTTAACTTCTCAGATGCTATTTTTACAATTTCTGGATCCGGAGCAACTGGAGTCTTACCGAAATAACCAAGAACCATTTTTCCATAACCGGGAGCAATTGCTTTCCAAGGACCTTGCATAACATTGTTAAGTGCTTGCTGAAAGTAAAACTGAGAAACAGGTGTTACAGATGTACCGTAACCACCTTTTTCAACTACCTCTGTCATAGCAGCAATAACTTCTGGAAATTTATCTAAGATGTCATTATCACGCATCATTTGAGTATTTGCAGTTAATGCACCACCTGGCATTGGAGAGAATGGAATTATTGGAGAAACCATTGTCGCTTCAGGAGGCATAAAATAGTCTGAAAGACAATATTGTAACTCTTTTTCATAAGTTAATATCTTGTCAATCTCTAAACCACCAAGGTCATAGTTCATTCCCTTAGTTGCATGAAGCATAGTTAAAATATCTGGTTGACTTGTACCACCAGATACTGGAGCTGCTGCCATATCAATACCATCAACACCAGCTTCTAAA
>NVRL01000054.1 GCA_002732645.1 Sulfurimonas sp.
TTCGGACGGCGCGGCAGTATCTACGTTTCGCGCCTTTAGTGCAGTTAGTGTGGTTTTGAGTAGGGCGTGCGGTTTTACGCCAGCTAGGCCACCTTGCGGGTGTGCTGCTCCTCTGGCGGTTCGCACCACATCATAAATATAAGCGTCCATTTTGTATCCAATTGCCTAGTGACTTGCATAACAATACTTAATGTAAGTGGCCGATCAGTCAAGCCTTCTTGCAAAATACCACCCCATTTTTTTGAAATTATATGCTACTCTCTTTGACATATTATTATTAACATGTTACACTTCTATTGATGTACAAAATAGTTCCTTTAATGAGGTTTGATTAACTACCAAACTTTACACTGGAAGATTAAGGTTAGGGCTTTCGGGTCTTAGCCTTTTTTTTTGCTTTTTTTTTAGCAATTGGGTGTTGGTGCGGGATTAGGATTCTAGTATAAAGGATTCTATTTTGTACAATAAGTTGATAGTAGTCTTTTTAGTGTTGATAGTATTCGTACCTATTCTTCATTAATCAAACAGAGGGATTAGTTACCCCTCTGACTACTATTTTAATCACTTCACCTTTTGTTTAGTAATTACACCAAACATATCCATAAAGTAAAAAATAATTCCAAAAAAATATATTTGTTTTTTAGATTGTCTTTAAATTAAATCTATTACAAAAAGTTTTGTTTAATTTATAGTATTTTGATGAAATAGATTTAAAAAACCATCTATTATTTTTTGTTTATGAAGCTCAAAAAATTGAGAAATTTCTACTAGTTCATCTAATGTTTCATTTATAATGTTTTCTAGTAATTTCATATGATTACTTCTATAGTACATTAAAATAAAAAAGAATATTGATATTTGTTTATCAGATTAGTAATAAAACTCATTTTATATAACTTCTTTCTAAATTTTTAATTTCAGATTTTGTAAAATTTTGTTTAACAAGATTGTACATAGAGTCTGTAACTAACAAATCTTTAAACATTTTACCTGTTACAGTTCTATTAACAAACACATTCGGATYACTTGCTTTATAATCAGGGTTAAATTGTTGAAGCATTACATCCAAAGGACTTTTTAAAAATTTAGCAAACTGTAATAGGGGATAAATAATTTTTGAACCATCATAACGTGARGCGGAATAAATTGATTCAAATGAAGACATTATTCGCTTAGCTTCCTGTTCTAGTTCTACTGAATCTCTACTACCTTTTAATACAGCATTAAACTTTAACATCTCTTCTCTAGAGTCTTTTAGTTCTTCTCTTAACTCAAAGATTGCTTCTAAAATATTTTCTCTATTTTTAGCACGGGAAAGAACTATAGATAGTAGTGGAGGTAGTCTTAAATCAAAGTCTATATTTGGTGTTTTATATTTATATTCATACCAATCTTTAGAGACAGTTTCATATAACTTGTTTAAATACCCAGTTTGATTATAATTTGCTTCTAAAGTTGGATTAGAAAAATATGTAGGTACACTAAAGTCTATTGCCAAAGAAGAAAATATATCACCTTGCATAGGCGTTTTATTTTGATAGTCTAATTGTACATTCTCAATAGAATGACCAACAATAGAACTATGGAATGTCCCCTATGTACACTAATTGTATTATCTTTTCTTTCATTTTAATGCCTAATTATTTTAATATAGTGTTGCACTTTCTATAGTTCTATTTCTTTTAAAGCTTTCTGTAGTTCTTTGGCTGTTGATGAAGGAAATACCCCTCCCGCACCCATAGAGTCACCTGATATTGATAAAACTTCTTCTTGCGTTTCATTGTCTATCACACTAATAAATATTGTTAATACAAATTGTTCCATTCTATTCGTTTCCATAACATTCATTCTATATCTAGATTTGTAGTAAGTTTTTGTATGGATATCTATTTGTTTAATATTAGTTCCACTAGCTATATTGCCATCAGCACTGGCTTTTAATTTCCAGTTATTCTTTATCAGCATTTTTTTTATTTCAAACATTGATATTCCCATAGCTGGTACAGTAATAGTTTTTTGATTTTTATCTATGTGACCTAGCTTTAAAGTGTCATATGCTCCACACCCTGATAATAAAAAAATTACAATTATTGATATTATACTTTTCATTCATATTCCTTCCTATAGAGTGGTGTCCTATAGATTGTTGTACGAATATGTTATCTAATGTAATATTAACTTGAAATAAACCTATAGGAAGTTATTAATGTTTTTGAGTAATACGACAGATGAAGAAATAAAGTTATTACATAACAAAGTGTCGAATAATGTAAAATACTTCAGAGTAGAAAAAAAGATGAGCCAACTAGAACTTGCACTTACTATTGGTATGAAATCTGGGGCTTTTTTTGGTAATGCAGAAAATAATACGAATAATAAATATTTCAATATAGAGCATATATATAAAATATCTAAGGCTTTAGATATTCCAATAGCTAGTTTTTTGAATTGAGAGAATAAAAGGAAGAAGTTTTTGTAGGTATGATGTTATGGACTAGTGAGCTGATAATCTGAGTAATGTAATCATAGACCAAGTATTAAATATTACTATGATTACATAAACTGAAAGGTTAGCTAGTTGGAATAGATGGAAACATGATAATTTCACCTCTTGTATCTCTAAAACATTCTCTTATAGTTTTTGCGTAATCTTGATTATCTGTATTTTGTAAGTATTTTACTATTTTAAAGAACTCGTGTGTATTCACTAATGTAATTCCAGACCTATCGGCTAAAGTCTGTACTTTAGTTGTAAATCCTTCAGCTCTTTCACTTGGTTCAATTAGTCTATACCCATTACCAAATAATACACCTTTTGCATATTCTTCTACGCCATCTTTGGCAAAGTCCTCTTGTATATTGATTTCTAATTGCCTTGCTTTTTCTACTGCGATAGCTTTAGAGTCTTTTCCCTCAGACTCTCCGAGAAATCGACCCTCATCAGATGATTTAAATACTATATCAAACTCTGACTCTTCATCTTGATAGTTGTCTGCTTCAAACCCTAATATTCTAAGTCCATGTATTATGGCTTTTTCAAGTGCTTTACCAGTTTCATATAGAASATGTTTAGGTATTCTAGCTTCGGCTAATTCTTGTTCATAAGTAATAATTTCATCTTGAAGTCTTTGTATCGCTTCTTCATTAGCACGAATTTTAGTTATACATTCTTCTTCTTTATCTAATAAAAACTTAGGAGTATTTATCCATTCTGGAGGAGCTGTATGCTCTCCAATAGATTTTACAGCTTTATCAATTGCAAGAATTTCTTTAAATAGATTATGACCAAACTTCATGGATTCATCTGACCAAGTCATTAACTTAAAGTCTTTCGGTAGTTCTATAGGTGGTAAAAATAACATTGTGCCAATATCTTGTAAGCAAGCTCCTACGGTAGCAGAATTATCATTTGTCTTTAGAAGGGAGGTGATATTAAAATCAAATGTAACTTTATAATTAGACATAAGACCAACTAATTCCCAGTAACTTTTTAATATATTACCATCTTTAGTAAACTTTACTTTTTTACCTTGTTTATTACTACTCTCTTTATTTCTCACAGGTAGGATATCAAAGTTATTAACTTTCATASCNTCCSWSGCGKTYKKAAWRNTSTWCTWYYNCASGYAWWTWKAARRANATWGWYKKMCCRCTRKSMMWSSMGSYYAATATTTCATTGTGCCAATGATTTAAAAATTCACGACACTTATCAAACTCTTTAAAAGGTAAAATTGTTTTTATTAATATAATATCAGCATCAGCTAATGTTCTATTTGAATTAATAGCTACATATTCAAATTTCTCTGTAGGTAATTCAAATCCAACTGTAAAAACTGTTTTATCTGCCATTAGTAACCTTTGTAATTATTTACAGTAGTTTACAATAATAATATATATTTTAGATAGAGAATATAGTAGAATTAATTTGTTTATTATATTTGGTAGCTTGTTGAAGGAATGGAATGTATTAGAGCTTGAAAAGTGTAACAGGATTGTAACTGTAGAACATATATAATCATAGTATAGCTGTTACAATAGTTCCATAAAGCYCCWTWWCWGKRCTAATNGTRRRRYCTATCKTAGGTTTTCGAATGGTGCAGTTATAACTGCTTTWCKWGTTACAGTATAAGGAACTAGTGCTGCTGCACGAGCTCTTTTAATTACTGCAGAGATCATATCTTGGTGACGTTTACAATTTCCAGTAAGACGACGAGGCATGATTTTATAACGCTCAGAAAGAGAGAAACGTAATGCTCCTACTTCTTTATAGTCCATAAAATCAACTTTTGATTCACAATATTTACAATATCTTTTTTTGTATTTTCTTTTTTCTGCCATGTTATTTCCTTTATTATCTATTTTCTAAAATGGAATTTCATCTTCATCGATGTCGATCACAGGAACAGAATCACTACTTGGCATCTGACGACTTTGAGCATTTGCTTGTTGTTGTCCATATCCATTTCCACTACTTGGTTGTTGGTAACTTTGCGTTTGTTGTTGCTGAGGCTCGTTGTTACCATAGCTTGGTTGTTGCTGCTGGTTACCTTGTGCAGACTGACCACCTTGAGGTTGGTTGTAACTCTGTGCATCATTATTTTGTGCAGGAGCTTGATAACCACCACCTTGATTGTCACCCTTAGAGTCTAGCATCTGCATAGTTTCAACTGTTACAGAGTGTTTAGAGCGTTTTTGTCCATTTTGATCTGCCCATTGTTCAAAATTAAGTCTTCCCTCAACTAGGATTTTACTCCCTTTACGAAGGTATTGGTTAGCAACTTCTGCACTTCTAGCAAAGAAAGTGATATCTACAAAACATACTTCCTCTTTCTTTTCACCATTTGCAGTGAATTTACGGCTAGTCGCAATAGCAGTTTTTGCTATTCCCATACCACCTTGAGTGTATCTAAGTTCGATATCTCTAGTTAAGTTTCCAACTAAAATTACTTTATTAAACATGAGCTTTCCTTAATATTTTAGGCTTTGCTGATTACTCAGCTGCCGCTTCTACAACTGCTGGAGTTTCAGCTACTGGAGCTTCTTCAACTGCCGGAGTTTCAACTGCCGGAGCTTCTTCAACTACTGGAGTTTGAGCTACTGGAGTTTCTGCTTTTGCAGCTGCTTTTTTCTCAGCTYTTTGAACTAGTTGGTTCCATGCGATGATTTCACGATTTGTACCATATTTAATAGTTACAAAACGAAGTAAATCTTCATTAATACGGAAACGTCTTTCAATTTCACTAATTGCAGAAGGAGCAATAGAGTAATAGATAACATGGTAGTAACCACGTTCGTTTTTTTCAATTGGGTATGCTAATTTTCTCATTCCCATTGAGTCTGTAGTAGCGATTTCGCCACCGTTAGAAGTAATTGTTTCTTCGATAGCTTTGATGCTACTTTGAATTTCTTCAGCTGTAAATGTTGGTTTAACGATAACTAAGTTTTCGTATTTTCTCATAGAGTATAATCTCCTTTTGGTATTTGCTTTTTACGGCATTGTTTCCCTTTCGGATGTGTACATATCGCTAGYTTATAGTGATACAAAGAGAAAGGAACGCGGGATTATACATAAAGTATGCTTAAAAACACATCGACCTATTATAACTATGTCTAATTGTCATATATGTTCTATTTTTTATTTTTTATTGGATATAGTTATGAAAATTTTGGAGATTATAATTTAAATGGCAAAAAGAAAAAGAAAAAAATCCAGTAGTAATAATTTTTTAACATATGTAGCATGGACTTTGGCAGTTATAGCTATTGCATTAGGTTCTCTTGTGGGTGGCTATTATATAGGCTATGAAGAGGCTAAAAATGATATCGAAACGAAAGTAAAAGCAGAGAAGAAAAAAAGACTCTCTATGCTTAAAAAATTAGAAAACATAAGTGTTAAAAAAGACAAACAAAGTGTCAATACAAGACTTAAAAATGTTCTAAAAAAAGAGACTAAAACACATGCCGGAGCTGCTGCACATGAGTACGGGGACGGTACTCTCCCAAAACCGCCTTCTCCTCCAAAAAGAGTAAAAAGAGATGTTCGTAAAGTAGCTTCAAAACCTAAACTAGCAATCATCATTGATGATGTGAGTGTACGCTCTCATGTAAATGCTATTAAAAGTCTTGGCATCCCTTTGACTATGTCATTTTTACCACCTAGTAAGTTTCGTCCTAACTCCGCAAAATTAGCAGCCAAGGAAAGTATCTATATGGTGCATCTTCCTATGGAAGCACAAAATTTCAGTGCAGAAGAACCTATGACTCTTCGTATTAGTGATTCCGATTCAAAAATAGCTAAGATTATAAAAAAGATTAAAAAAGATTTTCCAAGAGTTTCTTATATTAATAACCACACAGGAAGTAAATTTACTTCTAATGAACTAGCGATGAACCGTTTGATATATGCGTTAAAGTCTCAAAATATAAATTTTATAGACAGTAGAACAACTGCTAAGACAAAGGCACCTCAGGTCATGAAGAACTTTGGTTTAAACTATGTTGCTAGAGATGTATTTTTAGACCATGCAATGGATAAAGCATCTATAACTATTCAGATTAAAAGAGCGATTAAAATCGCTAAACTTCATGGAACTGCAATAGCCATCGGGCATCCACATGCAAATACACTTTTAGCCCTTCATGAATCAAAAAAACTATTTAAAGATGTAGAACTAGTCTATATTAATAGGCTATATTAAATGAGTTTACTTCAAGATCATATATTTGAACTAGAAGCTATGAAAAGCTATCCAAAAAAGCTTTTCTATAGTGGTAATCTTGAACTTTTAAAAAAGACAAAAATTTCTATTATTGGAAGCAGAAAACCTTCAAAATACTCTCGCTCTCTTACTCATCAACTCTCATCTTCACTTTCAAGAAATGGCATCTGTATTGTTAGTGGTGGAGCTATGGGGATAGATGCTATAGCTCATAAAGGTGCAGGTGAATCGAATACTATCTCAGTACTTCCATGTGGCATAAATATTAAGTATCCAGCTATAAATAAAAATTTACTAAGCAACATAGAAAAAGATGGACTTCTGCTTAGTCAGTTTGAAGAGGATTTTCGTGCAACTCCTTGGAGTTTTGTAGTTAGAAATGAACTTGTAGTAGCACTTGGAGATGTCTTAGTAGTTGCAGAAGCAGAGCTAAACAGTGGTAGTATGAGAAGCATAGAATTTGCTCTAAAAATGAATAAAGATATATATGTTTTTGCACATAGAATAGGAGAAAGCGTAGCGACTAATGAGCTTTTGAAATCAGGCAGAGCTAAAGCAATATATGACATAGATGAGTTTGTTGCAAAGTTTTCAAAAAATACAAGTGAAAGTATATCAAAAGTTGATAATTTTTTTGACTTCTGTAGAACTAATCCGACTTACGATGAAGCCTTGAAAAAATATCCTAACAGAATATTTGAAGCAGAGTTAAGTGGAGAAATAATTATAGAAAATGGAAGAGTGCTCTCTAACTTATAATACTAGCATGGCATCGCCATAAGAGTAAAACCTATACTTCTCTTTTATAGCCTCTGCATAAAGTTCCTGTGCTTTATCTACTCCTACAAAAGATGCTACAAGCATCAGAAGAGTTGACTTAGGCAAGTGAAAATTTGTAAGCAGATGATTTACTCTTATCGGTTTATTGTTTGGATGCAAAAAAAGATTTGCTTCTCCTCTTTGCATCTCTTTATGTCTTGCATAAAATTCAACTGTTCTTGTAGATGTCGTTCCTATGCTAAGTATTGGTTTATTAGAATCAAGTATTTTTTTCGCTTTATCTGAGATGTTATAGTACTCTGAGTGCATAGGATGGTCTGTAATAATCTCAGCTTCTACAGGTTTAAAAGTTCCACTTCCAACATGAAGAGTAACAAATGCATGGTCGTGGTTTTGACAAACCCTTTTATGCTGCTCTTTAGTAAAGTGAAGTGAGGCTGTTGGAGCTGCTACAGCTCCTTCTTCTCTCGCAAATACACTTTGATACTCAGAAGCATCTTCAGCGTTATCTTCTCTTTGTATATAAGGAGGGAGAGGAATATGCCCTATCTTATCTATGATAGGTAATATATCTTCAAATCTTAAGAGTTTAGTGTTTTGATAAAAGTTTACTACTCTGCTTCCGTCGTCTCTAACTTCTTTTACAACTGCTTTTAGGTCTTCTTCAAATAAGATTTCTGTGTCAATTTTTACTTTGCCACGTATATATACATTTATATTATGCGCATCTAAAGCTCTGTTGATTAAAAGTTCGATTTTGCCACCGCTTGGCTTTACCCCGAATAGTCTTGCTTTTATTACTTTTGTGTCGTTAAAAATCAGTGCACAATTTTTGGGAATAAACTTTTCAAAATCATAAAAGTGGCAGTGAGTTATTTCATTTGTTTGAGTGTTATAGACTAAAAGTTTTGCTGTGTCTCTTGGGCTAGCGGGGTGAGTCGCTATGAGTTCCTCTGGAAGTGTGAAATCATAGCTTGAAGTTAGTAGTTCTGGGTTATTCACTCTTCTTCTCTAGGGTAAGAGCTACTTCATCCTCGTCTTCGTCTTCATCTTCATCCTCTTCTTCAAGTGGTGGAGCCGGGTTTACCATTCTAACTATAAAAATCGAGAGTCCATAAAGTATGATTAATGGACCAGCCATTAGTAACTGAGTTAAAATATCAGGAGGAGTAAGTAGAGCAGCAACAATGAAGATAATAATAACAGCATATTTGAAAAAGTTTTTCATCATWCTGTCATCAATCATTCCAAGCAGTGCTAAAAAGTATGCAAATATCGGTAATTCAAATGCTAAACCAAATCCAAACATGATCTTTGTGAAAAAGCCAACATAGTCTTCGATATTGATTAGCGGTGTAAACTTGAAACTACCAAAAGTAATGAGAAAATCAAATCCAAAAGGAGTAACGATATAGTAGGCAAATAGAACCCCGATAAGAAACATCACTGTTCCACCGACGATAAAAGGAATAATCATCTTTTTTTCGTTTGCATATAAACCTGGAGCAACAAATAACCAAATTTGTGCAAGGATTATTGGCAGTGAAGCAACTATAGCTGCAAAGAAAGAAACTTTCAGTGSTACGAAGAAAGCCCCACCAACCTGAGAAGTTGTTATCATACCATCAGCTGCGTGAACTGATTTTTTACCTACTTCTATAAGAGCAACATTTAATGGCTCTACCATCCAGTTTAAGATTGGTTCGTGAAAGTAAAACATCACAAAAAACATAACTATTAGACTACCAGCAGATATACCTAGTCTTTTTCTTAGTTCAACTAAGTGGGGTTTTAAATCATCAAACATCTGTAGTTTCTTCTTTATCTATTTTTTTAGTTTTCTTTTTTTTCTCAAAAGTTACTTTTTCAGGTTTCACAGGCTCTTCTTTTTCTTTTTTAGCAATAGGCTCTAAATCATCACCTAAAATATCATCACCTAAGTTTGTAAGGGAAGCACCTAATTCACTTATGCCAGTTGCCCTTTTTAGATCATCACTAGCACTTAAAAGCTCTTTCTTATAAGCTAAAGCTTCTTCTTTTATATCTGTAATATTCATCTCTTCTTCTAAAGAATCTTTTACTGTACCTATTGTTTTTTTAACACTTCTAAAAAATTTAGCCACTTCTACCATAGCACTAGGAAGCTTATCGGGACCTAGGAACAAAATGGCAATAACAGCAATAATGAGTATCTCTGTAAAACCCATACCAAACATATTAAACCTTCAAAATTATAATTAAGAGCATGAGTTTAGCTAAAGAATTATTAAAATTACTTCAAGAAGTCAAGAAAAGTGTAATCTCATCTGCTAAAAGGTACTCTGGGTTGTAAAATGTATCATTTTTAATAAATATTTTTTTCTCATCTACTAAGATTGTAGCTCTTTTTTTCTCTTGCTCATTAAGAATATTTTTTCCTACACCGACACATGAACGAAGACCTAGAAATATTTGTTCTATTTTTTTATCTTCTGATGTTAGCTCTTCTAGTCTAATATCAAGTGGATTTCTTATGTACTCTTCTATAACAGTAGTCGGGTAATACCTTTGAAGTCCAAGTTTTCCAACTGCTCCACTGCCTAAGCCTATGTAGTCTTTATATTTCCAGTAGCCTAGATTATGAGTACTTTTATATGAACCAAAATTACTTATTTCATACTGATTAAATCCAAACTCTTCTATTGTCTTAAAAAGCCAAGTTGTAAGCTCTAAGGTCTCTTTTGACATATGAGGTTTAGACTCAAAAGGAGTGCCTTCTTCTATAGTCAGCGCATAAGCACTAAGGTGATTTATAGGTAGAGAAAAAGCTGTTTTTAAATCATTTCTTAGAAGCTCTTTTGTATCCCCAAGAGTTGCGTATATTAGGTCAAGTGAGATATTTTTAAAGCCGATTGCTTTTGCATCTGAGATTGCTTGTTTAGCATCTAGAGCTTTGTGAGCACGATTTAGAAGTTTTAATTTTTCTTCATTGAAGCTTTGAACACCAAAGCTAATACGGTTTACGCCTAAGTCAAACATCCCCTTTAACCATGCACTTGAAGCACTGTTAGGATTAGCTTCACTTGTTATTTCAATATTCTCTTGTATATATGGTTTTATTAATTCAAATATTGGTTTATATAAATCAGGTGCTACAGTTGAAGGTGTGCCTCCACCTATAAAAATTGATTCAATCGTTTGTAGATTTACGTCAAATCTTTTAATCTCAAAATCGAGTTGAATTAAAAGAGCTTTCATATATGCTTCTTTTAGATGGAACTTGTCGACATAAGAGTTAAAAGCGCAGTATGAACACTTTGAATCGCAAAATGGAATATGAATATATAGTAGCATATTTTGTAGTCCTTGTAAGCTTAGAAGTATAGCAAAATTTAATATTTACAAAAGAATATATCTATATAATAGGAGATATTAAATAACTAAAAACACTACTAAAAGTATAAGCAATGAAGAAAGATACAGAGTTACTCAAAGACATCAAACTTTTATATGTTGAAGATAACGATGACGTTAGAGAGTCAACAGTAGAGATTTTAGAATATTATTTTAACGATATATCTGTAGCTCGTGATGGAGAAGAAGGGCTTGAAGTTTATGAAAAATCCTACCTTACAACCAACTCATATTTTCACATAGTCATTAGCGATATTGAGATGCCAAAGATGAATGGCGTTGAGATGTGTAAGAAGATTAAAGGGATAAATCCAGATCAGCTTCTTGTTATGCTAACTGCACATGATAATCAAGAATATTTGATGGAAGCCATAAATATTGGGATTGATAAGTTTATTACAAAACCGATAATCATTGCAGATGATTTAATCGTACCATTAATAGATTTGTCAAAAAAAGTAATGATTGATGTAGAATTAGAAAAAAAAGACTTTCTTTTAAAGCAAAAAAACAGAATCATTGATGAAAATGTTTTTATGACCGTGTCCGACTTAAATGGAAAAATTGTAGATATTTCACAAGCCTATCTAAACTTCACCGGATTTACAAAAGAAGAAGTTATAGGTGAAAATCATAGTATCTTTAGAAATGAGGGTGCGAGTATTGATATTATAAAAAATTTATGGGAAACAATATTAGCAGATAAAGAGTGGATAGGTAAGCTAAAAAACAACAAATATAGTGGTGAAGAGTATTGGATAAGCTCTAGCATTAGCCCACTTTATGATATCAACCAAAAAAAAATTGGTTATACAGCAATTGTAGAAGATATAACTAATACAAAAAGGTTAGAGTCTCTTTCAATTACTGACTCATTGACAGAAATACATAATAGACGATATTTTGATTACTCTTTAAAACGAGAGTTTAAAAGTGCATCGTGGAGAAAAGAGAAGTTTGGACTTCTCATAATAGATGTTGATTACTTCAAAGGTTACAATGATTTTTACGGACATGTTAAGGGTGATAAAGTTTTAAAGATGGTCGCCTCAGAAATCAAAAAATATGTAAACAGTTCAGTCGAAGATGTTTTTAGAGTAGGTGGTGAAGAGTTTGCAGTACTAATCTCAGATGCAACAGATAGAGAAGTTGATAGAATAGCACTTGAGTTGGTGACAAATGTGGAACTTTTAGAGATAGAACACGATAAAAGTGATGTTTCTAAATTTATAACAATATCAATTGGTGCAGTAAACATAGATGGGTCAAAAAATAGCATCTCTAATGAAGACCTTTATAACTTAGCTGATAGTAATCTTTACAAAGCAAAAGAGGGTGGACGAAACAGAGTCGTGTTTAATGTAAATACAGACTCTATAGACACGCTTAAAAATTTGGATGTTATAACAAAACTGCCAAATAGACAATCTCTTATTCAAGACCTTTCTATGATACAAGAAGAATCAATGCTAGTACTCCTTCATATCAACCAGATTAACTCTATTAAAGACCTGTACGGAATTGAAGCAGTCGGTAATATGGTCTCTCAAAAAGCGAAACAACTTAGTCAAGTAATAATTGATGATAATGTAACTCTATATAGTCTTAATATGCAAGAGTTTGCAATTTTAGTAAGTAAAAGATCACTATTTGATAAGTACTTGGCACTACTAAAATATTCGATCTTAACAAACTCTGATGAAAATATTTATTATGCTGATGATGATAACTACTTGATATCTGATTTTACAGCCGGTGTATCATATGGAATATTAAATATATTTAATCAAGCTGATATAGTGCTTCAAGAGGCCATTATGGCTAGAAAGAATCTGATTATATATAAAAA
>NVRL01000055.1 GCA_002732645.1 Sulfurimonas sp.
TTTTTTATATTAATTTTTTCTTTATTTTGATCCCATTCAAATTTCATAATATCATTATATCTAAAATATAAAATTCATGGTGTAACATAACGTTTGACTCTAACCAATAAATGACAGCTATGGTATTTATTGGTTATAAAGTTTTATTATATCTTTTTGTTTTTTACACCTTAAAAGTGGAGATTCATTCACAGAGTTGTAGCTTCCCTCAAGCTCAGGAAAAAGAGTTTGCAAGTGAATATCACTTTGTGTCTCCGCTAAAGTAAACTGAGCACTTACATGTATAGTTTCTCACTATCTTGTTCTATACYAACGAGATTTTCAAAAGGAATGTCGGATGCTTTCAAATGATATTTCCTGTATTTATTTGATGTTTTTATTTAATTATATCATTTTCAATGAGAATGTATACAAAAGTGGGGAGTCACTAACCTGTGTAACTCTAGTCGTAGTGCGTCCACATTCTAAGAACTTTAATAACTTTGTCTTCTTCAAGAATTTCATAAACAAGTCTATGTTGTCTATTTATTCTTCTTGAAATTTTACCTTTTAAGTTTTGTGAAAGATATTCAAATTCGGGAGGATATTGTAAAGGATCTTTTTCTATAATTTGAAGAAGTTCCATTACTTTAGGTTTTAAACCACTTGATTGATGCTTTTTAGCATCTCTTTTTGCTTGAGGGGAGAAAAGAAGTTGGTATATTACCAATTGAGCTTGTCAGATGTAACAAAGTTTTCAATAGGCTCATTAGAAGCATCAATAATACTTTGTTCCATTCCTTCTATACTTTTAAGGTAGTCATCATCACTTTTAAACTCTGTTTGGTCTAAAATTGTTACTTCTTTTTTTGTAAAATGGTTTAAGAGCCAAAGAAACTTTTCACTTATATTATCTTCAACTTTTAATGTAATAGTTTGCATGGAAACTCCTTCTATAATTATTTAAGTATTATAGCATATTGGGTTAATTTGAAATATTTGCCCTAAACTTCTCAGCTAACGTAGGATTTCAGCCAATAAATGACTGTTATAAAATTTATTGGTTACAAGGTTTAGTTGTATTTTTTACACCTAAAAAGTGGAGATTCATTCACTGTGTTGTATCTTAGTATCTTAACGATTTGTTATAATTTTTTTATCCTGTTTAATCAAGATTTTTAATTMSMMYTYTMWYTTCWTMYRATRYRRRSKAWYKYSAMYYASCWCTTKYKRWGYTRRSKYYWMWAYTGCCANTWYKRAKTYKWYTCAAKYYYASRACCTTTAAKGGCGTKCCARATTTTGGGTCTTTSAKSGMSCCAAAWAGWSGKCGRATATGYCKATTYTTYCCCTCRTCAATTTGTACTCTRAGTTTTGTTTTCGCACCACCAATACCTATTTTTTCGACGACAAGAGCTTTGAGCAGACCATGAGAACTTTGTACTCCCCTCAAAGCAGTTGCAATATGTTCATCTGTTACATGTCCTCTGACCCATATCTCGTATATCTTGACACAATTCCCAGGTTTGGTCAATACGTTGCCTATTTTACCGTCTCTTGTGAATAATAGAAGACCCTTAGATTCTAGATCAAGGCGTCCGATGGGCATCCATTGATCATCAAAAACCCAATCTGGCAAAAGGTCATAAACTGTTTTTCGCCCACGTTCGTCAGATCTCGTGACAATATAACCCTTTGGCTTATTAAGTGCTAAGAGGTTTGTAGAATCGGTCGTTGTATTATTCATTTGGCTCTATGCTTTAGGTAGGCAATTATAAGTTGTTTTAATCCACGAGTTAAACTTAGTACTCTTTTCAAATTGCATCACATCATACATTTCAGGGTTAAGTGTTTTCAAGGATTTTTTAAAAAGACTTAAATCAAAATCATCCATTTGTTTATCACTTCTTATAGTTAAAAATATTTTTGTAAAGTCTTCTAGTTTGTAACCAATATTTTTTCTTCCAAGCTTTAWAGGTTTACCATTTTTTTCAATACCTAAAWTTTTTGCAGCTTTAAAAGCTTCTTCTTTAAYTTTATATACCTTATCMTGTAAAGCTAACCTAGTAATYACATCTCGTGACTGASGACAATCATATTTTTTTARTGCATNTTMAMKYNCAAGAGACGTGTTTTCCAGTCAGACTTTAAATCAGCTTGCTTTACCAATTCATTTATATTGTTAGGTGTTTCGTGTAGTAGTGCCATTTAATTTCCCCTTGTGTAGTTATCAACGCAATTTTATATTCTAATGGCTGAATTTAAATTTTAGTTTCTATATGTTTTGTTAACTTACTCGTAAATGTTCTGCTTCTTCTTTTAATCTCTCAGCAATCCAAACTTTAATTATAGATTGTCTTGTTACACCAATTTTTTTTGCTTCTTTATCTAAAGATTCTACTACCCACTCAGGAAAATCAACATTAACCTTTTTAGTTTCTATTTTTAGTTTTTTCATATCTTTAAGTCTTATTGCTGTTGATAAATCTAAGTATTCACTAATATCTTCACCATCATCGAATTTTTTATCAAACTCTTCAGCTGTTATTTTTTTCATAACTTCTTTCCTCATTTTTTCTGCACCTTCTAACACTTATAATTCGATACATCTCATCTCTAAGAGTAAAGATAGCCGTGTAGCATCTGTCTTTAAATATTGAAATTAAAGCATATCTTGTTTCGTCGCCAATAATATTTGCGGGAACTATAAGTGCATTTTCATCTCGCCATAAATTTTGTGCATCAACAAAATCAATTCCATGCTTTTCTTTATTGACTAGKCTTTTATTTTCATTATACTCAAACTTCATGCGACTCCTTACTTTATAGATATAGAAATTATACTTTTATTATACTTATTTTGTCAAGTTTGATAGTGTTTATTGGTTACAAAGTTTTGTTATATCCTTTTATTTTTATACCAAAAAAGTGGAGATTCATGCACAGGGGTGAATGGGGGTGAATGGTGGGTCAGTTCGGTTGTATTGTGTTCTATTGAGACTTTTAAGAAGTGCTAAATCAGATTGAGACTTTGCTTTTTTTTTAAGAGTTTTTCTAAATTCCTAGGTAAATTTTTAGAAAGTTTATTAGTTACTGTTTCTTCATCACTATATGCTAAAGTAGTTAAATACTCTTGTATAGATGACTCTGCTTGTTTGATAGACTCATCTATAGTTCTTTTCATGATAAGAGTGTTTTTAGAAGCATTAGCTCTTAAAAATGCACCATCTAGTCCTACTAACTCTCCASCGATAAGCCCTATGCCTTTACAAAGAAGTATAAACTCTTTAAATACTTGTTTAAGAGCTTTTGGATTATCCTTTCTAAAGTCAGCTATTGTTTTATAAGTTGGTTTTAGTCCTGATGTTAGCCACATCAGTTCTATGTTTCTTCTATTTTCTTTTTCAAGATTACGAGAGCTTCGTATTTTATTGAGATAGCCATAKATATATATTTTTAATAGTAGTTGAGGAGAGTAAGACTTTTGACCAGATAGAGAGTTTGAAGTATCATTAAAACCTAGTCTTTTTAAATCTAAGAGCGAAACATAATCATCTATCGCTCTTACAGGATTATTCTCACCTACATACTCATCAAGACTTGGAGGAAAAAGTAGTTGTTGATTACGATTTAATCCCTCTTTATATTTCTCACTCATAAACACCTCTTCAAGTCCCTATACTACGAACTATTAATAGTGATATTATACTATTTTAGGAGTTCAAATATGATTAATATTAAGGTATTTGTGTTAGAATTTTTGTAATTTATGAGACTGTTTAGGTTTAGTTATTTCACAGCCTCTATATTTTGTTAGCTTTTTTTAGCCATTAAAGTTGATAATGCTTTGGTTAGCTCAGCTTCATCTTTTAATGCTTGAGATAATCGTTCAGATAATTCACCTAAAACAATTCTAACACTTCCTGCAAAATCTAAGCACTCTTCATCAGACAAAGCATGAACACCTTCACTTAAAGCACTATGTAATAGCTTAATGGGACTATGCCCATTAATTAATAAACTTTCAGGAATAGCATCTTTAGCCATGTCTAATGCTTTTGTAAATTGAGTTTCAGAAACAGCTTTTTCTAAAGTGTTAATATTCTCTTTTGAAACACCAAGTTTATTTGAAACTTTAATCACTTCRCCAAGTATTCTATTCTTTTGATTTTCAACAACTCTTCTATAATATATAAAAGCACCAACTCCCAAACCTTGATTTTCACAACGTCTTCCTTTTAAAAACTCATCTCTATCTGGACCTATAAGTTTCATAAGTTTTGATGCGATAGGTGGTCCATAGGTTGGTAACTCACCAAATTTATAACATTCACCTTCTTCTTTCCCACTAATGCTTACTTTTGACGCAAGTGAAAAAGTTTTTTCAGTTTTTTGACAATTTGAGCAGCGATATGTAATATAATAAAAGTTAAACCCGTTGCTACCTATATTAGTATCATTACCTGATATACATCTAAAAAACCGTGTTCCATTGCAATGCTCATCTTGACAATGCAATCGTATTTCAGGTGTTTTTATTTTATATTGATAATGGTACATATTTCCACTGACAGTTACTAAATTAGAGATATTAATACGTTGATTAGGTGGTGTGTTTTCTAAAAAATCAGATATAAGTTGATACTCTATTTCTTCTTTTACTTCTTCTTTGCTTGTAGATTGTGACAAATTATCTCCTTTGGTAAGCTAACTATTCATTCAAGGAACACTATAGCACAGACAACTATAAATTTAAATATTATTGGAACACAGAAAATGTCACCTATGTACTAAAGATATAGCCTATTTTACGATGATTTATTATATTTTCAATGTTTTATGTACTTTTTTAGTTTGCAAGCTTAAATTATTTATGTCCTTTTATATAGAAATAAGTAGTTATTTGGACAAAGTGTTCCGTTATTTGTAAGATAACCCATTAAAAGGACAAAATATCCCTTGATGATTTCAATTATTCCACTATAATTTCACAATTATTAAAAGTAAGGTTTAATGTGAAAAAAATTATATGTATGTTTATATTGTTATTGACTCTAGGTCTATTTTCGGCTTGTTCAAAAATCAGTGATGAAGAGTTGGCTGAGGCTAGAGATGCTGTCAGGGATGGTGCAATAATTGTAGATGTAAGAACACCTAAAGAGTTTAGAGAAAAGCATATTGATGGAGCTATCAACTTACCCATAGAAGCCATTATGAAAGGAAATATACAACTTCCAAAAGGTAAAGAGATAGTTGTCTATTGTAGAACAGGAAGTCGTAGTCGTGTTAGTGCAAAGGTTTTAAGAGAGAAAGGCTGGAATGTATATGATGTCGCTACACAAGGTGAATGGGAAAGAGAAATAGAGTTAAAGTAAGGCAAAAGCCTCACTTTTATGTTTAGTTATCTTCTTTAATTAACCTTGCCACTTTAGAATACATCTTCTCTAATTGTGTATGTTTATTTATCCCGTGATGTAGTTCTCTATGACAATTTGGACAAACTGCGATTGCATTTGATGCTTTATCTGAACCATCATCTGCTAACATTTTAAGATGGTGAATTTCCAAATAAGGAGAGCCATCATCTTTTTTAAAAGGTGCCTTTTCATCGCAACACTCACATATTCCATTAGCTTGCTTTAGTACCCATTCTTTAATCTTTGGATCACGATGAATTTCAGTTCTTCTAACTTCATATTTATAAGGTGTTTGTGTACCCTCTGGGCAATCATCCGTATTTGACAATAAGTTATCTATATATATTTTATAATCATTAGGTATTGGATCTAGCTTATAATGAAATAAAGTAGGATATCCGTCATTTTCTTTTGTAAATTCAGGCTCATAATTTTTTGCTTCTTCAATAATGTCTCTTTGAGAAACTTCCTTGATAAAGTTATAGCTTTTCGAATGGTCAATGCTATATGCCCAGTCGAAATCTGGATCTTTTAATAGTCTTTTCCCAGCATTTAAATAGTACGCACCAAAACATTTTTTTGCTCTTGTGTACGGTATTAGCAAATATCCATCTAAGTCTGCTGTATTGTGGTTTACATTAAAAAACTCACCGATTTCATTTAGCATAATGTCTTGAAAAAAGCTTAAAAAATCATCTGTTTCACTATCGTAATTAGACCATGAATATTTTTTTCCAGATAGTGGCTGTAATATGATCCCTTTAAATTCTTGCATTTTTATTTAATATCCTTTTTTATTGTTTAACGTTTCTCATAAAGAGATTTACTTCTAGCATTAAGTAGTGTAGGTTTTTGTGAGAGGAACTCATCTACTGCTATGGCACACTCACGTCCTTCATGGATAGCCCATACTACTAGTGATTGACCTCTGCGCATATCACCTGCACTAAATACACCTTTTACTGAAGTTGCGTAGTGGTTTGTAGCTATGTTGCTTCTTGGGTCAGTATCAAGAGAAAGCTCTTCTATCATACCAGTTTGTTCAGGTCCTAAGAAACCCATAGCTAAGAAAATGACGTCAGCTTTTAGTACAAACTCACTGCCTGCTATCTCGCTAAAGTTTCTTCCCTCCCACTCGATTTTTACACAGTTGATGCCAGTTACGTCTCCAGCTTCATCTTTGATGAATGATTTTGAGAGTATGTCATAGTCTAGTGTACAACCCTCTTCTTGTGAAGAAGATAGTTTAAAGACTCTAGGGTAGAGTGGCCATGGCATATCGTCAGTACGCGCTAGTGGAGCTTTTGACATTAGCTCTATCTGTATGATAGACTCAGCACCTTTACGAACAGAGTTTCCAACACAGTCACTACCAGTATCACCACCACCAATAACTACTACGTGTTTACCAGTTACTAATATCTCTTTTTCTTTTGCTATCTCTTCACCCTCGATGCGAGAGTTACACTGAGATAAAAACTCCATAGCAAAGTGGATGTTATTTGCATCTCTATTTTCTATAGGCAGGTCACGAGGTAGAGATGCTCCACCACATAGAACTACTGCATCGTAACTTTTTTGTAAAGATTTTAGAGGAATATCTACACCGACATGAGCTTCGGTAATAAACTCTACACCTTCTTCTGCCATGATATCTACACGACGTTGAACAACTTTTACTTTGTCAAGTTTGAAGTTAGGTATACCATAACGAACAAGCCCGCCAATGCGCTTGTCTCTCTCATATACAGTTACAGCATGTCCAGCTTTGTTAAGCTGATTTGCAACGCTTAGTCCAGCAGGACCAGAACCAACAACGGCAACTTTCTTACCTGTACAAGCTTTTGGCATCTGAGCTTTCATCCAGCCCTCAGCGTAAGCTTTCTCGATAATAGAGTACTCAATACCTTTGATGCTAACTGCATCGTCATTCATACCAAGTACACATGCAGTCTCACAAGTTGCAGGACATACACGACCTGTAAACTCTGGAAAGTTGTTTGTACTCATAAGTGTACGAAATGCACTCTCCCATTCGCCTTTATATATCTGGTCGTTAAACTGAGGTATAAGGTTACCTACCGGACAGCCGTAGTTACTGTGACAAAATGGAATACCACAGTCCATACATCTTGCTGCTTGAGTTTCAAGTTCTGGTTTACTTGGAGGAGTTACAAACTCATTGTTGTGTCTTATTCGCTCTTCAACTGGAGCAAGTGAGAAGTTTTGACGTTTGTACTCTTTAAATCCTGTTATTTTTCCCATCTTACACCTCCTCCTTTTTTAAAGCTTGTTCTTTTAAAACTCTTTTGTAATCAACTGGCATAACTTTGATGAAGTCARCTTWAGYRSTTYCCCAGTTACTTAGTAGCTTTAGTGCTTCTTTTGAACTAGTATATTTAACATAGTTTTCTATCATACCTTTAACTTCTGCTTCATCAGCATCTGTCTCAATTTTATCAAGGTCAACACTACCTTTGTTGATACGCCCAGAAAGATTTTTGTCTTTGTCGTAGATATAAGCGATACCACCACTCATACCAGCTGCAAAGTTTTTACCGATTTCACCGAGGATTACTACACGTCCACCAGTCATATATTCACAACCATGATCGCCGATAGCACCTACTACAACTTTAGCACCTGAATTACGAACTGCAAAACGCTCACCTGCAAGACCGTAAATGTAAGACTCACCACTTGTCGCACCATAAAAAGATACATTCCCTAAGATTACATTTTCATTTGCTTCATAAGTAGCATTGAGAGGAGGGTAGAGTATTAGTTTACCACCACAAAGACCTTTACCGAAGTAGTCGTTTGCATCTCCCTCTATCTCAAAAGTTATACCGCTGTTTACAAATGCACCAAAACTTTGACCGCCACTTCCCTTAGCTTTAAAGTGGATAGTGTCATCTGGTAGACCTTTTTCTCCATATTTACGAGTAACTTCTGCTGATAACATAGTTCCAACAGTACGGTTGATATTACGAAGTTTAATCTCTTCTTTTATAGGAGTAGCATCTGCAAGTGCAGGTTTTGCTAAGTCTATGAGTTTATTATCAAGTGCAATGTCTAAACCGTGATCTTGCTTAGTTGTATTAAAAGCAGTGTCATCACTTCTTAAGTGAACTTTGTGAAGTAGACGATCTAGTTGTAGATGCTTAGCTTTCCAGTGAGTAACACCCTCACGAGCTTTAAGTTTATCTGTACGACCGACCATTTCATTTATGGTTTTAAACCCAAGTTCAGCCATTACTTCACGAAGCTCTTGTGCCATAAACTTAACATAGTTAACTATGTGTTCAGGTTTACCAGTGTATTTAGCACGTAGTTCTTTGTCTTGTGTCGCGATTCCAACTGGACAAGTGTTTAAGTGACACTTACGCATCATCACACAGCCCTCAACGATAAGAGCAGCTGTAGCGATTCCCCACTCTTCAGCACCAAGTAGAGTTGCTATAGCGATATCACGACCAGTTCTGAGTTGACCATCTGTTTGAACAACGATGCGAGAACGAAGACCATTTTTAACTAGAGTCTGGTGAGTCTCAGCAAGACCAAGTTCCCAAGGAAGACCAGCATGCTTAATAGAAGTCTGTGGAGATGCTCCAGTACCACCGTCAAAACCTGAGATAAGTACAACATCAGAGTGCGCTTTTGCAACACCAGCGGCAATAGTACCAACACCGACTTCTGAGACAAGTTTAGTATTTATACGAGCTTTTGTATTTGCATTTTTAAGGTCATGAATCAACTGTTTCAAATCTTCAATAGAGTAGATATCATGGTGCGGCGGTGGAGATATAAGCCCAACACCTGGAGTAGAGTGACGAATACGACCGATGATTTCATCTACTCTATGTCCTGGAAGTTGACCGCCTTCACCCGGTTTTGCACCTTGTGCAAGTTTTATCTGAATCTCTTCAGCATTTACAAGGTAGTTTGCCGTAACACCAAAACGTCCAGATGCTACTTGTTTTATCTTAGAGTTTTTGTTCGTACCAAATCTCTCGGCATTTTCTCCACCCTCACCAGTATTACTTTTTGCTCCGATAGAGTTCATAGCAATAGCAAGTGTAGTGTGCGCTTCTTCAGAGATAGAACCGTAACTCATAGCTCCAGTTGCAAAACGAGTGATGATAGAATCAACTGACTCTACTTCGTCGATGTTTATAGGAGAAAGTTTTTTAAAGTCAAGAAGTGAACGCAAGGTTACATAAGCATCTTGGGGTTCGTTGATAAGCTTAGCGTACTGCTTATAAGTTTCATAGTTATTTGTCTTAGTTGAATTTTGAAGTAGGAAAACAGTCTCAGGTGTAAAAAGGTGATTTTCTCCACGCTGACGATATGCAAAATGCCCACCTACAGGCAGGTCATTTGCTTCGATAATCTCACGAGGATAAGCGATAGTGTGACAAAGAAGAGTTTCTTCTTCGATAGTATCTATGTCTATACCTTCAAGACGAGTAGGTGTTCCTTTGAAGTAGTTGTCTACTAGGTTTTGAGAAAGTCCTACAGCTTCAAATATTTGAGCACCAGTGTATGAGCGAATAGTCGAGATACCCATTTTTGACATAACTTTGAAGATACCTTTCCCGATAGCTGTGATGTAGTTCTCTATAGCTTTTTCATGAGATATATTTTCATCTATAAGTTTACGTGAACGCATATCTTCTATAGTCTCAAACGCTAGGTAAGGATTGATAGCATTAGCACCGTAACCGATAAGAGTTGCAAAATGGTGAATTTCTCTTGCTTCACCAGTCTCTACAACAAGACCACAGTTTGTTCTTATACCTTCACTAATAAGGTGATGGTGAACAGCACTAGTAGCTAAAAGTGTAGGGATAGCCGCTTGGTTTATAGATATACCTCTAGTTGATAGTATGATTACTTCATAACCCTCTTTAACTGCTCTACTAGCTTGTACAATAACAGAATCAAGAGCTTCTTGCATAGAACCTTTTTTAGTTGAGTCAAAAAGTATGCTGATTTTTTTAGCACGGAAGTTAAACTCATTTACACCATTAAGTTTTTCAAACTGCTCGTTAGTTAAAATCGGAGATTTTAGTTTAATAAACTTACGATCTTCGTCTACTTCTTGGAAAAGATTTCCTTGTGGTCCTATGTAAGATACAAGTGACATAACCGACTCTTCACGAATAGGATCAATAGGAGGGTTTGTAACTTGAGCGAAGAGTTGGTGGAAGTAGTTGTAAAGGTTTATAGATGCATTTGAAAGAACTGAAAGTGATGCATCATTACCCATAGAACCTGTTGCTTCATAGGCTGTATTTGCCATTGGTGCGATAGTTACTTTTAAATCTTCTTGAGTGTATCCAAAACATTTTTGACGTTGCAGTACAGTCTCATGGTTTGGTTGTTTTACTTCGTTGTTAAGTTTTAAATCATCAAGGTTTATTTTTTGTTTTTCTATCCAATCAGCGTAGTTATGACCCCCAGAGATAGTTGCTTTTATCTCATCATCACTGATGATACGACCTTGCTCTAAATCTGCTAAGAACATCTTCCCTGGTTGTAGTCTCCCTTTTAGAACTATGTCCTCAGTTGGAAATTCTAGAGCACCTTGCTCAGAAGCCATAACTAAAATGTTGTCTTTTGTAAGAAAATAGCGTGAGGGACGAAGACCGTTTCTGTCAAGTGTTGCACCAACAATTTTTCCATCTGTAAATGCTACAGATGCAGGACCATCCCAAGGCTCCATAAATGTTGCATGATACTCATAAAAAGCACGACGTTGTTCATCCATCTCAGCATCTTTCCAAGCTTCTGGAATCATCATCATCATAACATGAGGAAGTGGTCGACCCCCAAGTGTTAAGAGTTCTATTACATTATCTAAAACTGAAGAGTCTGAACCTTTTGCTTCATTGATTAGGTAAGGGTAGATTTTTTCTAATTCATCTTCGCTGAATAGTTTTGATTTGAGCATAGATTGTCTTGCTCGCATCCAGTTTACATTTCCACGAAGAGTATTTATTTCACCATTATGAGCTATATATCTAAATGGCTGTGCAAGTGGCCATGATGGAAAAGTATTTGTAGAAAAACGACTATGAACTAAGGCAATTGCAGATTCATAATCAGGCTCACTTAAATCTGGAAAATATAAAGGCAGTTGCTCAGTTATAAGCTGACCTTTGTAAGAGATAGTCTTGTAAGACATTGAAGGCATATAAAAGTATCCAGTACCGTTTATTGGTGAAGCTGTTACTTTTGACTGTGTGTATTTACGGATAACAAAAAGTTTACGCTCAAACGCTTCTGCATCTTCAAGCTCAGGGTTTCTTTTTACTATAACTTGATGTACATAAGGCTCAACATTTTTTACAGTATCTCCAAGTGACTCATTTGAAGTTGGAACTCTTCTCCAACCGATAAACTCCTGTCCAAGTTCTTCTATACAGTTCTCAACTATAGTCTTACACTCTGCATAAGCTTCAGGATCTTTAGGTAAAAATACGACACCGACACCATAGTGTCCAAACTCTGGTAAATCGATGCTATCTTCTTTTAAGACTCTGCGTAAAAATTTATCTGGCATCTGAGTAAGGATTCCGGCACCGTCACCTGAGTTTTTCTCAGCTCCAACAGCACCACGATGCTCTAGGTTTATTAAAAGTTCAATACCTTTGCTAACTATATTGTGAGAAGCTTCTCCCTTAAGATGAGCAACAAAACCTACACCACAAGCATCATGTTCAAACTCCGGATCATACAGACCCTCTCTTTTTGGTAAATACTCAGCTTTCATAGTTCTCCTTTTAACAATATCTTAGGCAGATGTAATAATAATAATTTCTTAAAATAATATCTAAAGTAATTACGGCTGGTTTAAGTGAAAGAGCCAAATCAATACCTTTTTCACCATTCTCTGCTTCACCAACTACATCATAACCAGCTGTTTCTAGGTATTTTCTCAATACCGAACGCATATAAAAGGAGTCATCAACTATTAATACTGTTTTTTTCATTTTTTAAGAAATAAAAGTGTTCTGG
>NVRL01000056.1 GCA_002732645.1 Sulfurimonas sp.
GGATTTGATGACAAATATTTAGGCTATCAACAAAATAGCTTATATTTAATGAACATAGATGGTTCGCATTCTCATGCGATTTCACAAAATTTTGATAGAAACATACAAAATATTAAATGGGGTAACAAAGGTAAAGGATTGTATTTTCAGTACGATGATAAAGGAGATACCAAACTCAGTTATATTTCAACCTTGGGAAAAATCTCTACCATTACGCAAAATCTAGGCGGCCTCTCACTTGGGCGACCATATAATGATGGCAGCTTCAGTGTTTCAGCCAATGGTAGATATGCTTATACATTAGGTCAAACCGATCATCCCGCTGATTTAAGCTCTGGTATAAATGGCAAAGATAAACGTTTGACTAAGTTAAATGAAGATTTGTTTTCTCATAAAATCTTAGGTCAAGTTGAAGAAATTTGGTATAAAAAACCTTCCTCATGATCTTTCCATCTCTCTTGGTACCATTTCACTCTCACCACTCGAACTAGCAAAATACTATACATCTTTTGCAAATCATGGATTACAGGTAGAACCACATCTCATAARMWYAAWWGATAAAAATGGAAATACTATTTATGAAAAAACGCAAAAGACTCACTTCATAACTGAGCCTACACAGGCTTTCATCATGACTACGATTTTAAGAGATGTTGTAACGCGTGGTACTGGTAGAAGAGCAAGAGCCAGAGGTATTGAGCTTGCTGGAAAAACAGGAACAACAAACAAGAACATAGATGGCTGGTTTGCTGGGTACTCACCTACTATAGAGACTGTTGTGTGGTTTGGAAATGATAATAACACTCCAATGCATAGATGGGAGACTGGTGGTAAGATAGCGGGTCCTGCATTTTCACAGTTTTACAAAAATGTGCTAAAATTATATCCACAGATACAAAGAGAGTTTATAGCTCCTGAGGGAATCGTTGAAGTTGATGTAGGTGGCAGAAAAGAATATTTTAGTGATATCTCAAAACCACCTAGAGCAGAGAAAGAAGTAAGTCCAGATGAGGAGTTGTTATTTTGATGAAAAATATTTTACTTGCATTGTTACTACTTGGCAGTGTAGCAAGCGCAGAACTGTTTAAAAAGTCAAACGTAGGTTTAGGTATAGCTATCGGTGGAGGCAGTGTTACAACTGTTAAAGATGGACAGCAAAACTATACTATACTTGGTGTGAATGCTGATTATTTTATTATAGATAACTTGTCAGTGGGTGTAGGTTTTATGAGTTGGCTTGGTGCAACTCCAACCCTTAACCAAATTACCGTTCCAGTTACTTACTATATACCTCTAAATAAAAAATTACGTCCATATGTTGGAGCATTTGCAAGAAAGACATATGTAAGTGACGGTTATGAAGATTTTGAGTCATATGGTGGAAAACTTGGCTTAGCTATGATCTTATCTCCAAACTCTTACATAGGTGCTGGGATGATAAGCGAACACCAATCATCTTRCTCTAAATGGCAAGATAGTTGTTCAAGAATTTATCCTGAGTTTGTGTTCGCTTTTTCTTTTTAGTCTTTTTTATCTTCAGATTTTTTAAGAGCTTTGATGTTGATTTTTCTTCCAACTTTTTTTGGAGGATAACCTGCATCTCTTTGTGATCCATCATGACGGTGGTTTCTATCTCCACTTTTCCCAGAGAAGATGGCTTTTCCATTTTCATCTTTACCTAAGTACTTATTTGGTGCTTTTTCTTTTTTTGCCCATCTGTCAGCTTTGTCTGAATCACCAGATTTATTAAAGTCTTTTTTGAAGTCTTTTTTATCGTCTCTTTTGAAATCCTTCTTAAAGTCTTTCTTGTCGTCAGAGTATTCTCTTTTTGGCTTTGGTTCACCAGTTACTTTATCGTAACGTTTTTTAGCTTCTTCTTTGATCTGACTCTGAGTCATTTTCTTAGGAGCTCTTGGATCTTTATATGGAACCTCTTTAACTTCATACTCGAAACCTTCGATAATGTCTTGTTTAATAACACGACCTAAAAGAGTCTCGATAGGGTAAAGTAGTTTTTGTTCAGTCTCATTTATAAGAAGAAGAGCTTTGGCAGTTGTGTGAGAAAGTCTAGCCATATATATAACAGCTTTACCAGGTACATCTAGACTGATAAGCAGGTYGCAAGTAAGAGACTCATCTTTTATAAGAGTTCGGTCATCTAAAACTTGTACATTTTCCAGTGCTTGAGAGTTTTCATTTTGTAAAAAATCTTCAACACTTTTAGCATCTGTAGATGTTACTACGATGATTTTACTCTCTCTGTTATCAGATATCAGTTTGTTAACTAGAGATAATTTCTTATCGTTAGGACATGGGAGAACGCGGTGGTTGTTAGGTTTAATAGTTGGTTGTGTTGATGACATAAGTAGTCCTAAGTAAGAAGTTTGTAATATTGTTGGAATTATATCTTACATTAGCATAAATTATTCTATTGAAGTGTTTTGTAAGAAGTTAGTTCTTTGCTTCAATCTCAATTTCAAACGAGTCTATTGTTAAGCCAAAAAATGATTTATCAGTTTTTGCTTCTTTATTTCCTAATTACACCTCTCCCGAGGTGTGATGTGTTATTTTACTTGTCTGTTTCTCTATGCATTCTCATCTCGGGAGAGATGGAACGAGGAAAATCTTTTCTATCAAATAGAATTCCCAAAAAACAAGCCCAAAATTATGCTATTATAGAAAGATATTAAGACTAGGAAATTTATGTCATTTAACAACTTAGGGTTATCAGCTCCATTATTAAAAGCCGTCAAAGAACAAGGTTATAGTGAGCCAACCCCGATTCAAAAACAGGCTATCCCTGTAATTCTGGATAGAAAAGATATTCTTGCCGGTGCTCAAACCGGAACAGGTAAAACAGCTGGCTTCACTCTGCCAATGCTAGAGCTTCTAAGCCGTTCTAAACATACAAAAGCTAAAGCACATCATGTTAGAGCACTTATACTAACTCCTACAAGAGAGTTAGCGGCACAAGTTGCTGAGAGTGTAGAAGTTTATGGTAAGCATCTGCCATTTAAATCATGCGTGATCTTTGGCGGTGTAAAAATAAACCCTCAAATCGTAAAACTTCGTAAAGGTATGGATATAGTTATCGCAACTCCTGGACGACTTTTAGACCATATGAATCAAAAAACAATTGACCTATCAAAAGTTGACTTCCTCATTTTAGATGAAGCAGACAGAATGTTAGATATGGGTTTCATAAACGACATCAGAAAGATTTTAGAGGTTCTTCCTAAGCAGAAACAGACCCTACTTTTCTCAGCTACTTACTCAGACGAGATAAAAAAACTATCAGACAGACTTCTGAACTCTCCTACACTTATTGAAGTTGCTCGTAGAAATACTGCATCTGAAACGGTTAAACAAGCTATTTATCCTGTAGATAAAGTTCGTAAACGCGAACTTCTTACGCATCTTATAAAAGAGGGTAAATGGAAACAGGTACTTGTATTTAGTAGAACTAAGCATGGTGCAAACCGTTTAGCAGGACAGCTAGAAACAGATGGCATCTCAGCTGTAGCTATTCACGGAAACAAAAGTCAAAATGCAAGAACAAAAGCATTAGCTGACTTTAAAAAAGGTGAGGTTAGAGTTCTAGTTGCAACAGATATCGCAGCACGTGGAATCGACATAGACCAACTTCCTCACGTTGTAAACTATGAGCTTCCAAATGTTAGTGAAGACTATGTTCATCGTATCGGTAGAACTGGTCGTGCAGGAAATGAAGGTGAAGCTATCTCTCTTGTTTGTGTAGATGAAAACGAGTACTTAGCAAACATTGAGAAACTTATAAAAAAAGATATTCCAAAAGTATGGTTAAAAGGTTTTAAACCTGATCCATCTATAAAAGCAGAGCCTATCAACCAAGGCGGCGGTGGAAGAGGTCGCGGAGGAAACTCACGAAATAGACCTCGTAACAAACCTTCTCAAGGTGGTAGTACTTCAAGAGGTAACTCAAACCGAAGAAGATAAATTTAGTGGTATAATAGAAAAAAAGATTTAGGTTCTACTATGAATTTTAAGAAATCTCTATTTCCAATTTTTTTACTAGGTCTCGCTTATCTTCTATTTGCAAGTGATGATGCCAAGCTCATCATCGCAGGTATTACTATATTTTTAATAGGTATGGTTTTTATGGAAGACGGCTTCAAGCTATTTAGCGGTGGAGTTATAGAAAAAGTCCTAAAAAAAACCACTTCCTCTGTACCTAAGGCTATTGGTGCAGGCTTTGTTGCAACTGCAAYCGTTCAAAGTTCATCCCTACTTACTATCATCGTTATCTCATTTTTAAGTGCCGAGCTTATCTCTCTTAGTGGAGCTATCGGTGTTATATTTGGCTCAAACATAGGTACTACTGCTACGGCTTGGATAGTCTCAGCCTTTGGTGTAAAAATAAAGATAGCTCAGTTTGCTCTTCCTATGATTATCTTTGGTGTTGTCTTTAGATTTAAAGATGCTAAGTCCTATCAAGGTTTTGGGACTATACTTGTGGGTCTTGGTTTTGTATTTTTAGGCATCGGCTATATGAAAGATGGATTTGATGCACTAAATGATGGCATCAACTTAGCATCTTACGCTATGGAAGGTTACCTTGGTGTTTTAGTCTATGTCTTCATAGGTGCTATTGCAACTGTTGTCATCCAGTCAAGTAGTGCGACTATGGCGCTTATCATCACGGCTCTTGCTACGGGACAGATAGAGTACTATAACGCTCTACAACTTGCCATCGGTGCAAACATAGGTACTACAGTGACCGCTATTTTAGGCTCTCTTAGTTCAAATGCAAATGGCAAAAGACTAGCCATCGCGCATCTAATATTTAATATAGTAACCGCTTTGGTGGCTATTGTATTTTTGTATCAACTGGCAGATTTAGTAACTTTTCTTTCTGCTATTGTAGGTATAAATGAAAAAGACTACGCCATGCAGTTAGCACTTTTTCATACTATCTTTAATGTCTTAGGCATACTTGTAGTTGCTCCTTTTACATCTTATCTGGTGAAATTTTTAGAGTCTATCTTTGTAAAAGAGGACAATGTAGATAAGGCAAGGTATCTTGATGATGTCGTTATTAATGTACCAGAAGCAGCACTTGAAGCCATAAGAAAAGAGGTCGAGCATCTATATGAAAACTCAGTAGAAGTAATTTCTCATGCGCTCTCCCTACATAGGCACCAATATCTTGGATGCAAAGATATGTCTCATGTTATAAAGCACTCAGATAAGAAAATACATACGGATATAAACACTTTTTATGATAACAATATCAAAGAGATATATGGTCAAATCCTCTACTATGCAACAATGGCTCAGGAAAATATGAGTGAAGATGAAAAAAACAAAATATATGAGCTAAAAGTATCTTGTAGAGATCTCGTAGAGTCTATTAAGTATGTAAGAGAGATACAAAAAAATATCAAGATATATTTAAACTCARGTAATAATATAATGAAAGATGAATATAACTACATAAGAACCGAGATAGCTGAGACTATAGATAAAATAAACAGAGTCAGAAATATGGAAGATGACTTGGACATACTCTCTAACATGGAGCTTCTAAGAAAAGATGTTGATAAATTAGATGTAATCCAGAATGGAAAAATCGACAGCCTCATTAGAACGAACAAGATAAGAAAAAAAATGGCAACATCACTTATAAATGATAGCTCATTTGCACACGATATATCTAAAAATCTAATCAACACAGCATCAACTTTATGGATAAAAGATAGTGATATCCAAGACTTAAGGGAGAGTTCATGAACATAGAAAAATTGTTTAAGAAGGCGAAAAAGTTTTTTATACTCGATGAAGAGGAACAAGATAGAAAGGAAAACAAGAGAGAAAAGCTCAAAGACTCACTTGAAAAGAAAATAGCATCTCTAAAAAAGAAGATAAAAAAGACAGATAACTCGAATGAAAAAAAGCTATTTAAAGAACAACTTGAGGTTCTAAGAGAATTTCATAAAAAATTAAAATAGTGCTGATTTGGCGTTTCACCTTGTCTAAATATATTTGGTGTTACAATAGTTATAGATAGGTACTACAAAGGGGGACGAATGGTAGAATTTCCTAAAGTAAGTGATATTTCCACGAAAGATGTTCTCTATATAGAGGACTCTAAAACTATACAAGATGCTATAGGGCTTATGCACGAAAACGGTCATAGGGATATAGTTATAAATATCCAAGGTAAACGAGAGTTTGGGCTTTTGAAGATAAATGATATAGTACGTCTCAAACTTCAGGATATAGACTTTTCTCAGCAGATAAAAACTATAAAGTATGACATGGTCCCCTCTATAAATGACAGAGAGTCGGTTTTGGAGTGTCTAAAAGAGATAGATTGTGTCAATAACTGTTTGTGTGCAGTAGATGATGAGCATAATCTTACAGGCTTTATCTCCTACTATGACATAGTTTCTAGTATAGACCCTCAGATGATGCTTGAGAGGCGACCGATAAGTGAGATATTGCTGAGTACTCACATAAAACAAGCATTTGTACTTACTCCTGCATCTGAAGTTGCCAGAATGATGGACAGCATACTCTATGACTGTGTAATTGTAGATGAAGATGAGTCCCCTGTAGGAATCGTCACGACTAAAGATATCATACAGATGCTAGGAAATGATGCAGACCTTGCTAAACCGATATCTGAGTATATGTCGTCACCTATTCAAACTGTACGTTATGATACTTCCATAAAAGAAGCTCTTGATTTTATACAAAAGAAACACTTTAAAAGACTCATAGTAGAAAATTATGATGGTAAAATAATAGGTCAGATAACACAAGAAGAGATAGTTGCAAAAGTCTATTCTAGATGGGCTGAGAGCATGAGAGATAATGATACTCAGCTAAGAGAGATAAATAAACTCTTGACAGCTCGTGCAACTAAATATGAAGAACTCTCAACCATAGATAATCTAACCGGTATTTTTAACAGGTCGAAGTTTGAACTTGAACTTAGAAACGAGATAAAGAGAATAGAGAGATATGAGACAGACACCTTCTCTCTTGTCTTTTTAGATATAGATCATTTTAAAAATATCAATGATAAGTATGGGCATCTAGAGGGTGATAACACGCTTAGAGATATGGCAAGACTCATAGAAAAAAACTTAAGAAGTACGGACACTTTCGCTAGATGGGGTGGTGAAGAGCTTGTTATAGTCATGCCTCTAACTTCTTTAGAACAGGCTTGGGAGGTTACAGAAAAGTTTCGTAAGATTATAAGTGATGAACAATTTTATGTAGTGGGAAATATTACCTGTAGTTTTGGCATCAGTGAGTTTAAAAAAGGAGATAATACTCAGTCTCTCATCTTAAGAGCAGATCAGGCGATGTACAAAGCAAAAACAAACGGAAGAAATAGAGTTGAAGTAGCAGAGTAAAAGGGTTTATATGAGAAAAATATTTGTAGCAATTTTTATGTTTTGTAGTATTTTATTTGCTAACGAGTTAAATGAAGCGGATGAGATTATTAAAAAGATGGATAAAAATATGAGAGGTGAAAACGTCTCTATGACTATGACTATGAAGATAGCTTCTATGGGACATACAAGAGAGATGAAGATGCAGAGCTGGTCTGAGGGAACAAAGAAAAGCTTTACAAAAATATTATATCCTCCAAAAGATAGAGGCATCACTTTTCTTTCTCTAAATAACCAGATGTGGCAGTATGTCCCAAAGATAGAGAGAACCATAAAAATCCCTGCATCTATGATGCTTCAAAACTGGATGGGAAGTGACATCACCAATGATGATGTTGTAAAACAGAGTTCCGTAGTCCAAGACTACGATGCAAAAATACTTAAAAAAGATGGCAAGTTAGTAACTATAGAACTTATCCCAAAAGAAGATGCAGCCGTAGTCTGGGGAAAGATAGTCTCGTTAATAGACACAGAGACTTACACATCTCAAAAAGATATATTTTACGATGAAGATATGAAAGAGGTAAGAATCTTTTTCTACAAAGATGTGAAAAAATATGGCAAATACTACATACCGACATACTGGAAAATCCAACCGTTAGAGAAGAAAAACAACTACACTGAGATGCTACTAGAAGATGTAAAGTACGACACGGAAATTTCTTCGCAGTATTTTAAGAAGAGTGCTTTGAAAAGGTTTTCGAGGTAAATTTTTAAATTATCTAAATGTGAACATACATGCTTTAAACTATCTTAAAATGAACACAAGCTATAATCAATCAAAATATTTTTTATTAAATTTAGTTGCATATTTTGGGTTATGTAAGGAAGTCTATAAATGAGTGATATGGTAAAAAAAGATGATTTATATATAAATATTAAAAATATACTTCAATCGGCAAGAGATAATGCTTATATAAAAGTAAACTTTATAATGGTTGAGGCTTATTGGAATATAGGTAAGCAGATAGTTGAAGAAGAACAAAATGGTGAAGATAGAGCCAAGTATGGTTCATATCTTATAAAAGAATTATCTAAAAAACTGACTAATGAATTTGGTAAAGGTTTTACTACCACAAATTTAAAAATGATGAGACAGTTTTATACTGCATTTCCAAATCGTCACACACTGTGTGACCAATTAACTTGGAGCCATTATCGCTTAATAATAAGAGTAAAAAATGAAAAAGCACAAGAATGGTATATGAAAGAATCAGTTGCTTCAAACTGGAGTGTTAGAGCATTAGAAAGGCAGATAGGCACGCACTATTATGAAAGAATCTTAGCTAGTAAAGAACAAATAAGTGTAAAAGATGAAGCTMAAGAAAATACAAAAAATTTACAACTTACTCCAAGCGATATAATCAAAGACCCCTACGTTTTAGAATTTTTAGACTTAAAAGACAACAAGCTATTTCACGAAAGTGAATTAGAATCTGCACTTATAGAAAAGATACAGGAGTTTTTACTAGAACTTGGACGAGGTTTTGCATTTGTGGCTCGTCAAAAAAGAATTAAAACAGAACTAAGTGATTTTTATTTAGACTTAGTTTTTTATAACTACATTTTAAAATGTTTTGTTATTATAGATCTAAAAAGAGGAAAACTAACCCATCAAGATATAGGTCAGATGGATATGTATGTCAATATGTTTGATGATTTGGAAAAAGCAAAAGAAGACAACCCAACCATAGGCATAATCCTCTGTACAGACAAAGACAACACAGTAGTAAAATACTCAAGCATAAACGACAAAGAAAATCTTTTTGTCTCCAAGTATCAGCTTTATCTGCCTACTGAGGAAGAGTTAAAAGCAGAAATAGAAAAAGATGTTTTTGAGTTGGGCTTGATGGTGGAAGATGATGGCTGAAAATATAACATCACAACAAGTTTCAATAGGTAAACTCATTGCCCCAATCCAGAGAATAAAGATAATGCCACCTGATGAATGGGAAGTATTAGTAGAAGAGTGGCTTGAAACAACTAAAAAATATGATTCAAACAAAATAGAGCGATTAGGTGGTTCTGGTGATATGGGTATTGATGTTATTGCATATATTACAAATCCAACAGAAAATCCAACTAATTACAAGTGGGATTGTTATCAATGTAAACGATATGATAAACCATTGTCGCCAAGTAGTATGTGGATAGAATTTGCTAAAATTATTTATTACTCATTTCTTGAGGAATATCCTATCCCTCAAAAATATTATCTTATTGGCACAAATGATATAGGAACATCATTAAAAAAATATTTTATAAATACACAAAAATTAAAAGATGAATTAAAAAAGCAATGGAAAGCTAAATGTGAAAAAGAAATTACAAAGACTACCCCAGTAATACTTGAAGGTGATTTATTAGAGTATTTTAATAAGTTTGATTTTTCAATATTTGAAAAAGTAAATCCTAAAACTATAGTTGAAGGACATAAATTACATTCTAACCATTTACTTAGATTTGGAGGTGGATTGCCTTCTCGAATATCGATAGAGATTCCGTTATTAGAAGCAGATAAAAAACTTAGATATGTTGAACAACTAGTAAAAGCTTATAACTCAGATTCTACAGATAGACTTGAAGAAGTTGAACATATAGAGAAAAGTAAATACGATAGGCATTTTAAAGATTCTAGAAAAAGTTTTTATAAAGCTGAAGAGTTAAGAGCTTTGACTAGAGATAACTTGACTGAACAAGTATTTGACAATTTTAAAGAAGATATTTATGATGGAATAATCAATAAGTCAGAAGAAGATTTTGATAATGGGTATAAGAAAGTTAAAGAAGTTGAAAGTGAAGCCAGTAAAATAATTATTGATTCAAATCCATTAACAGAAGCTTGTAGACCAGCAGATAAAAAAGGTATTTGTCATCATCTTATAAATGATAAAAAAATAAGTTGGATTGAAGATGAATAGTAAAATCAAAGTATTTAATAATGAAATTGAAATTGGTTTGAGAATTTTAATAATCTTAGAATCAATATATCCTAAAAGTTTTGATGTAGAAATGATAAATTATTATGATTACTTTATATTACACACAAAAGATATTGGTGGAGATGAAAGTTTACATGCTGATGTTCCTAATCGTTTTGGAGAACTAGTAGTTAAAAGAGATTTAATTAGAAGTAGTTTGACATTATTAATTACAAAAGAGTTGCTAGAAATTAAATATACAGATAATGGAATTGAATATATTGCTACTGAGAATACAGCACCATTTTTGGATACTTTAAGTGAAAAATATACAGTGAGCTTGAATAAGAACATTAAATGGGTTTGTAATAGATTTAAAAATTATTCATATGAAGATATTAAAAAGTATGTAGAAGAAAATAAAGACAAATGGGGTAGTGAACTCTCATATTGTACAACAGGACTGATAAATGAATAAATATGGATTTTTTATAAAAAAGCTACAGTTAGAAGGTAGTACTAAAGAAACAGTAAGTATTGAATTTAAAAAAGGTTTAAATGTTATTTATGGAGCATCTGATACTGGAAAAACYTTTATTTATCAAACTATAAATTATATGCTTGGAGCTAGTAAAACACCTAAAGGTATTCCTGAGGCTGAAGGTTATAGTTTATGTAAATTACAAATAGAATCATTTAATGGGGCTGAGTTTATATTAGAGAGAGCTCTAAAAGGTGGTGATTTTAAGCTTTATGACAAGGACAGCAATTTACTAGCAACATTAAATGCTAAAAATGATAAGAGAGTTGAAGCAAATACTATTTCAGATTTTTTATTAGGATTGTGTAATCTTGAAAATAAAAAAATTAGAAAGAATCAAAGAGGTGAAAGTAGAAATTTATATTTTCAGAATTTAAAAAGGTTATTCATTGTTGATGAGGTTAGAATTATAACTGAAGATTCTCTTTTGACTTCAGGGCAACATATTGATAAACCATTTGAAAAGAATATAGTTAAATTTTTATTAACTGGGCAAGATGATAGTGAAATTGTAACACTGTTGAAAAAAGATGAAGTTGTAAATAAAACTGGTAAGGTTCAACTATATGATGAGCTAATTAAACAATTCGAAGTTGATTTAAAAGATATAGATTATAAAAAAATAGATGAACAAATTAAAAAATTAAATGAGGGAATTGAAAATTTTAGAGAAAGCCATTCAATATCAAGATTAGAGTTTAGAAAGTACGATGAAGAAAAAAAAGTATTATTTAAAAAGATAAGTTTAGATGAAACTCAGTTGATAAATTTAAATGAAATATTAAAACGTAGTAGTATATTAAAAAAACAATATATAAGTGATATTGATAGGCTTAGAGGAACTATAGAAGCTAGTCAAGGATTGACATTATTTGCAACAACTAATTGCCCTGTATGTACTAGTGAAGTAGAAGAAACAGTAAATATAGACAAATTAATTAATGCAACAAAAATAGAAATTAAAAAAACAAGCTTATTACTTAATGAGCTAAAAAATAGTCAAAAAATATATTTATCTGAAGTAAATGAATTGGATACCATAATAACTCAAGATAAAAAACATTATGAAGAAGTAATTAAAAAAATTCAAAATGAGTTAAAAGATGTATTAAGTGAAATTTCTAATAAAATAAAGGTGTTCACAAACAAAAAAGAAGAACTATCAAAAATAAAAACTCTTAAGGGAAAGCTAGAGAGTTATATATTTCAAAGAGATAAAATTAAAAAAATAATTGATGATGATAAAGTATCTAAAAAAACTACTAATTATGATGAACTAACAGTAGTATTATTAGATCCAATTGTTACAGAAATCAAGAATATCTTAGTTGAAATTAAGTTTGATAACATAGATAATAAAAATATTGATTTTTCGGAAGATTTATTGGATTTTTCAGTAGGAGAAAAAAATAGAAAAGTATTTGGTAAAGGTTATAGAGCAATTTTATATGCTGTCTTTATAATTGCATTATTAGAATATTTTAGGAATCAATCATATCAAATAGGTT
>NVRL01000057.1 GCA_002732645.1 Sulfurimonas sp.
TATGTTTACAAACTTGGGGATATAATGTCTAGTATGATAGAAGTAAAAAATGTAAAGACCGTTTTTGAAGATAGAGTGGTGCATGATGGACTAAACCTAAACATTAATGAAGGTGAGATATATGGGCTATTAGGTCCATCTGGGTGTGGAAAAACAACGCTTCTTCGTGAAATGGTGATGCTACAGGATTTTCAGGCTGGTTCCATAGAAGTTTTAGGACACAGTTTAAACAGTATCAAAGATGATGAAGCACAAAAGCTAAGAAAAGAATGGGGTGTTTTATTTCAGGCAGGTGCACTTTTTTCTTCTCTGAATATAAAAGAAAATATCTCTTTCCCGCTAAAAGAGTATACAGATCTATCTCAAAAAATGATAGATGAAATCGTAGAGTTTAAAATCAACCTTGTCGGTTTAAAATCTGCGGATGCTCTTTTGTATCCTTCACAAATAAGTGGTGGTATGAAGAAAAAATCAGCTCTTGCACGTGCACTGGCAATGGATCCTAAACTACTTTTTTTGGATGAACCAACAAGTGGATTAGATCCTATCTCTGCTAGAGAATTTGATGCACTGATACTAAAACTAAGAAAGCTCCTAGGACTAACTATAGTCATGGTTTCACACGATTTACAATCAATTTATGATACACTTGACAGAGTTGCAATTATAGATAATAAAAGAATAGTTTATGAGGGTAATTTAAACAATATTAAAAATGCTAAAAGTGAGTTTATACAAAAATTTTTTAAGGGAGTGAACTCGATATGATTATATTCCGCTGTGATAGTAATTATGGAGATTATACTATATGAATAATAAAGTTAACTATACGGCAGTCGGTTTTATGGTCCTTTTAGGGGTCACTTTAATCTTAGCATTTACTTATTGGTTATTAAAACCATCAGCGGAGGCACAAATACAAAAGTACAATATACTTTTTGATGAGTCTGTACTAGGTTTAAACATAGATGCGGCTGTTAAATACAGAGGGATTAATGTAGGTAAAGTTACAAGATTAAGAATCAGTCCTAAAAACTCAGAGCAGGTAGAGGTTCAAGTAACAATATTAAAAACAACACCTATAAAAGAGACAACAGTCGCAAAACTAACAGCGCAAGGTATTACGGGACTCAGTTATATAAACTTGAGTTTGGGAGATAATGGTGCTGTACCTCTAAGAATAATAAAAGGGGAAGAGTATCCTATTATAAAAACAGAGGCTTCCTTTTTTGAACGTTTTGAAAAGTCACTTGGAACTGTATCAACAAAGCTTTCAAAAACATTGACAAGAACAGAAGAACTTTTAGATGATGAAAATCAGGAACAAATTTCTCTTTTGCTGAAAAGATCGGCTTCTTTTATGACTCAAATGAATAAGTTGATGAGTGATGAAGCGATAGCTAATTTTCACTCATCCCTTAAAAACTTTGATAATGCTACAAAAAAGCTAGATGAGATGATGCCTCGGATTAAGCACCTTGTAGAAAGTAGTGTTACTTGGGAGAATAAAATAGCCAATACCTTCGCTTCGATTATGAACAGTTATATTGGTATTAAAGCTTCTATGGATAGATTTAAATTAGCAGTAGATAGCGGTGATTTTAACTTAAAAGAGATATCTACAGATATAGTACCTACAATGAATAACACACTTATAGAACTACAGCATTTGATGATTAGGATAGAGGGCGCATTGAACCAGTATGAGAGAAGTCCTGGGGATATACTATTTAAGCAAGAAGAGATTAAAAAAGGTCCAGGAGAGCAGTAATGATTAGAGTTTATATAGCAATAGTGCTTCTATTTTTATTATCAGGTTGTTCTACAAAAAAACCTACAGTTATAGAGTATAAACTATCTCTACGGGAACTAAATCATAGTAGTGCCTCTAAGGGATGTAAAGATAAGTCACTAAAAGTCTCTCAGGCATTTAGTTCAAGCTCTTTAATGTCGTTACAGATGAATTATATTTTAGACTCTCATAAGATATATGCTTATTCACAAGCTCAGTGGAACAACTCTCCAAATCAAGAAATATCTTCTCAAGTTGTTAAAGCTCTTAGAGAATCTAAGCTCTTTAAAAATACACAAAATTCTAAATCTAGAAGCAAAGGTGATTTGATTTTAGAGATAAATATAGAAGACTTTATGCAGTATTACTCTGAGGACCAAAAGAAGTCGTATGTGAATGTTGATATTAGTTTTACATTGATTTATTCAAAGACAAGTGAAGTTATAGCAACAAAGTCTTTTAGTGCAAAAAAAGAGACAGCTTCACTAGATGCTTCTGGTGGGGTTAAGGGCTTAGATAATGCACTTGCTGATGTCTTAGTACAAGGCTTGGAGTTTTTAAACGAGGTTTGTAAGTGATGCAAGAGAGAGAATATAAAAAGAGAAGAGACTCTTTAGCAAAAAAATTAGTTAAGAACTCATTAACAGTTCTTTTTAGCGCTAAGAATAAAACTCGTTCAAATGATACAGACTACCCATATAGACAAAATAGTAATTTCTACTACCTCACAGGTTTCAAAGAGGACAACTCCTACCTAGTTATACTAAAAGGTAAAAAAGAGACTAAAACGATACTCTTTGTTCATCATAAAGATGAAGTTTATGAACTTTGGAATGGAAAAAGATTAGGTGAAGAGGAAGCTAAAAAAAGATTTTTAGTTGATTCTGTTATTGTTAGTAAAGATTTTAAAAAGAGTATAAAAGAGCTTAGTAAAGATAAAAAATATCTCTATTATGATTTTGGTGAAAAACTCYCAAAAGCTAAAAAACTTTTAAAAAGTGGTTTTAACAAGTGCAGCGATATTTCACCTTTGATAGGTAAGATGAGACTTATTAAGTCAAAGCCGGAAATAAACCTTATTAAAAAAGCTATTAGTATTACAAGAATAGCTCATCATGAAGCAATGGCTCTTAATAAAAAAGATAAAAATGAGTACGAACTTCTTGCATCTATAGAATATAACTTTAAAAATAGTGGTGCATACAGTGACGCTTATACGTCGATAGTAGCATGTGGTGACAGTGCCAATACCCTTCACTATATATCAAATGATAAGCCTTTGGTAGATGGAGAGCTTATTCTTATAGATGCTGGATGTGAATATGAGTATTATGCAAGTGATATAACAAGGACTATCCCTGTAGACGGTAAGTTTTCAAAGAGTCAAAAAGATTTATACAATATGATTTTGGATACTCAATATAAGATCATTAATATGATAAAACCTGGAGTTTTAAGAACTGACTTACAAAAAGAGGCAGAGATACTTCTTACAAAGGGTATGATCAATCTTGGTATTTTAAAAGGTAAGTATAAGAAGCTTATAAAGAAGCAAAAACACAAGAAGTACTATCCACATGGAATAGGACATTGGATGGGCTTAGATGTTCATGATGAAGCTCCTTACCTAGACGATAATAAAAAAGAGATACCGCTTAAAAGAGGTATGGTTCTGACTATAGAGCCAGGTATTTATATATCTAAGTATGATAAGAGTGTACCAAAGAGGTTTAGAGGTATAGGGATTAGAATAGAAGATGATATTTTAGTTACTAAAAAATCTTATAATAATCTTTCTAATAGTATTGCTAAAACTATAAAAGAGATAGAATCTATCTCTTTTAAATAATTCTATTTTAAGTTCCTTACTCTTGATTATAAGAGTAAGACCAGCCTGTAAGAGCATCATGTTTTGCTTCATTAAAGTTCTCAGAATCAGCCAAGAAGTCCATAACAAACATAACAGCATGAGCAATTGTTCTTTGATCTTCCGGTTTTACAAGAAGTAAAGGCATAGGTGTGTCTTGAGCACTTTTTCCAAAACCAACAGGCATTATCTGACTCATAAGTTCTGCTGGAGCGGTGATACCTTCTTCTTCTAAAAACTTATCTAAAATCGCATCTTGAATGTCTTTTGGAAGTTTATCATTTGTATTTAAAAATATCGTAAAATGAATAGGGGTCTCTGTAAAATGCTTTGGTGCATCTGCAGCCATAATGATGTACTCTACATTTTTAAGATGTTTTTCTATCTCAATAGAGTCTAGATAAGTATCAGTGACTATTGCTTTTGCTTGCACTACTTATTATCTTCCATTAAAGGTCTACCAATTTTTTCTTCAACTTCAGATTGAAGATTTGCCATAGCTTGTCTAATCTCATCGATATGATACGGAGGAACATTATCGTCTTGTGACCATCTTACCTCGTCTACATTTCCACCGTAGTCTTCTCCCATTTTTTCAAATTTTTCTTTGTATTCATCCATGTTCTTACAGATTTCAACTCTTCCATCAGAAGTATCTGTAAGTTCAATAAACCACTCATTGTTTTCATCTACTTTTATTTTTGATTCAAATACTAAACTCATTATTTATATTTGCCTGTTTCATCAAAACGTCTTGCAAAACCCTCTAAATCTTTTTTCTTCAAATCACCGTTGTAAACTATATCTTTTGGATCTAGGTCTTCATCATTTAACATCTTAGGTACTACATCAGCATTAGCTAATATTTCCATGTGCTCATTTAACTCATCTTCACTATACGCCATTTGCATATCAGCTGTAATTACATGAGGAATTCCCTCAACAACACGAAGTTTTTTCAACTCTTCTTCAACACCAGAACCTTCTATCGTTATTATGATACGACCTTCTTCATCATGCATATGATAATCGCACGCTTCACAATCTTTTAGGCTTTGAACCACTTCATCTAAAAATTTTGGTACTGTTTTAACTACTATACTTGAGATATTCATTTGTTATTTCCTTAATCTTTGAGTTTATTTTATCTTATATAAATTAATGGTTTTATCATCGCTTGCAACTAAAAACTCATTTTCATTTAAAAATAGTATATTTGTTAGTGTCATTTTATTTCCACTAAATTTACCGACTGTAGATTTAGTAATAGTATTAAACACTGTAATATTATTATTTTCATCACTTGAATAACCAACTAGCTTGCCACTAGGAGATAAACCAACACTATAAATCAAAAAACTTGATCTCTTATAGTAGGCTGAATTAAATTTAGAAGCATAAATTACAACTCTTCTATCTTGTCCTGCTGTAGCGATTATTCCATTTTTATAGTCTACTTGAAATACGTTATCTAAGTTTTTKCCCTCTAGTAACTTGATAAGTTTTCCATCTTTTGTAGTGTGAATCTTTAAACTTCCACTCTCATCTGCTATTATTACTTTATCTCTTTTTTCTGTAAGGACAAAGTCCGAAAACTTAGCTCCTGAAACTTGTATATTCCAATTGTAACTATTTGTCTTTAAGTTATAAGATATAAGTTCATTACTAAGCATACCAAGTAATATTGTATTCTTATCTAAAAACTYAGCTTTTGATATTGTAAGACTTTTTGTATAAGGTATGATTAGTTCAAGCTTTTTATCTTTATAGATATGAACTCTTCTAAATCCACTTTTTGCCTGAGATAATATAAGAATTTGATCATCTATAACATCTACTGAGTAGACTTTAGAATCAACATTGTCACCAATGAAATCCTTAATTTTACTAACTTTAATCTTCTGTATTATTTTTTTACTTTTAAGATCAAAAATATCTACACAACTTGCATTTGTAGCACTGTAAAGTTTAGAACCCTTTACTACTATGTCTGTTACTGGACCACTTGATATATATTGTTGTATAGGCATTGTTATATTCTCGCCAAAAACAAGTGAAGTTAAAAATATAATCAGTAGTATTATTTTTTTCATCATATTACCTCAAAATGTATTGATGTCGCCGGACATCTACTTAGACAAAATCCACATGATGTACATTTGTCATTTATTTCAGGCATAAACATAGCCTTAAAGTCAATCGCATTGTCTAGGCATGGATCCTTACATGAAAAACACATAACAGCATTCCAGCTTAGACATTCATTTTTTGAAATAGTTACTTTAGCGTTGATATTTCTTTTATCATCTACGCTAAGAACTCCAAATTCACAGGCTTTTGCACACTCATCACAGAATGTACATCCACTATTGGAAAAGTCCAAATATGGAGTCTGATCTTTTGCAATTTTGATTATTTCTTCTTCACAAACAGTGGCGCATTTTGCTTCACACTTACTACACTCATTGAGAAAAAGAGATTCATCACTATAGTATGGTGGTCTTACATATCTCTCTGGTTTATCTTTTTTAAGGTTTTCACCTTTTAGTTTGGAAGCCAGAGAGCTAAAAAGCTCTCTTCTTTCCATTAGTGATCTAAGCTACCAGAAACAGAGTTTGCGTTTGCAATATCTGCTGCAGTTACTTTACCAGCATCACCTTTAATAGTATCTAATTGATCAGTTAGAGATGTTCCACTCCATCTTGATCTTTCAGCACCATCTTTGTGAGTATAAGCAGCTTCAAAAGTGTTTTCAACTGCTAAGTTACCTTGAGATTGTGGAGCATGACACTGTGAACAGTTAAATCTTGCACCTTGAAGATGAGTTGTCTCTTTAATAGCCATCTCATTTTTCATTACATCAATACTCGTAGTAAATGTTTTACCGTCATAGTTATGCGTTGGTCTAAAGTTTGTAAAGTGAGAAACCGGAATCGGTGTAGCACCCATTGAACTTGCAACTTCAGGCATGTGACAACCAGAACATTGGTTATCTCCTATTTTAATTGGTAACATTCCATCTGTATCATGTGGAATCATTGGTGGAGCATCTTGGAATGCTCTTTTAATCATCACATTTGAACCAGCTGAACCAGTTCTGTACTCTGTTTTATCAGCTATAGTACTATCTTCGCTGTATAGGTCAGTTGTTCTAAGACCTAAAGAAGCTTCCGTTACTGTTGGTGCTACTTTTGCATCTGCAGATGGAGCAGCTTTACCGCTATCACCACAACCTACAATTAGAAGTGCCGCAGCAACTAAACTAATCGTTATCTTACTCATTGTTTTCATCGTTACTCTCCCGTTTTTTTGTTTTTTGCTAGTTCCCTGATTGAGAAACCAAGTGCATTATCATCACACACTTCAATACATCTAGCACAATTTGTACATTCACCTGAAAGTACAGGTAGGCTTTCTTTATCGATCATATGTAAAACTTGGCGCTCAGGACAAACTGTTTTACATTTCATACATGCAGTACAATTCTCTACAGTATGCTTTACTCTAATCARACTAAATTTACCTAATATTGAATAAAAACCACCTAGAGGACATATATGCCCACACCAGCCGTTCTTAAGAACAAATAGGTCAAAAAGAAAWATAATGWRMAKWRMWKMCCAKYMMMAWSYWAWAMYRRAWMWAAYCMMKMWRWRMWYCMYARAWATTGRWCNAATAAAMWYWAAARMWKYAWTRMSYWYYWSCRYWRWAWWAATTWAAYTTAAAASWAAAACCCAGTATCTCATATATCGAGTTGCTGGTTGTCTCTTTTGGTTGCGATCAATATCAAAAAATCTTCTAGTAAATGCTGCTGCATCAGTTATAATATTAATTGGGCAAACCCAACTACAAAATAAGCGACCGCCTATTAGTAGATAAAATATACCGATAATTGCAACACCAATAAGTAAATCTGCTGCTAAAACAGCACCAGCTGCCAGCATTTGCAATGCAGCATATGGATCACTTAAAGGAATAATACCTAAAAAACTTGATGAACTAAGGTTTCCCATAAGGATAGTCCATCCCCAATGATTCGCTCCATAATATAACAATAGTAAACCTATCTGGACAAATCTTCTCAAAAAAAGATATCGGTAATTATTCCATAGCTTAGCCATTAGTATAAATCCCCCGAATCATTTAAAGAGTCAATAGCACTTCTTTCACTTATCTTAGTTTGAGTTTTGATTTCTTTAGCATTTTCTAAACGCTTTTCATCTTCTTTATCCCAACCTTTGATATAGTAGTTTCCTGCTTTACCCGTTGCAACTTCTCTAGGAAGTATAAATATAGCTGCTTTTTCTGTAACACAAGCTTTTTCACACATACCGCATCCTGTACAGATATCAGCGTGAACAATCGGTTTCATAAAAGCATGTTTACCAGTTCTCTCATTTTTTTCATACACTACTGAAATAGCTTCACCCAATAAAGGACAAGCTCTATAACATGCATCACATTGAATTCCCCAAAAAGCTATACAACTTTCATCATCAATAACTGCAAGGCCCATGTCGGCCACATTTATATCAAGTTCATTATCAGTTGTAACACTCGATTCATTAAGTGCACCTGTCGGACAAACAGGTACACAAGGRATATCTGGACACATATAACAGGGAATTTCCCTAGGAATAAAATATGGAGTTCCTAGAGGTTTATTATCACCTGGTTTAGCAAGTAACAATGTATCGAATGGGCATGCTTCAACACACAACCCACACTTGATACAAGTTTTCAAAAAATCATTCTCTTTTATAGCCCCCGGTGGGCGAAGGATTAATTGTGAAGCCGTAGCTTCATCAATAAATGCACTCCAAACAAATCCACCTAGTGCTGTAACTCCAACACCGCGTGCCATAGTGAGAATAAATTTCCTTCTATCACTTAATGGTTCTTTTCTTTCTACTTTAGGTCTGTTTTCGCTCAAAACGAATCTTTCCTTATTCTAAATCTACTCTTATTTATCTAACTATGCTTTGTAAATTTTTACAGCACATTTTTTGTAGTCTGTCTGTTTTGATAATGGACAAGTCGCATCCAGACAAACTTTGTTGATAAATACTTTTTCATCAAACCATGGTACGAATACAAGACCACGAGCTGGTCTATTTCTACCACGAGTCTCAACTCTAGCTTTTACTCTACCACGACGAGATTCTACCCAACATAAACCACCTTGTTTAAGGCCTTTATCTTTAGCATCTTGCGGGTGCATATAACATAACGCTTCTGGAACTGCACGATATAGTTCAGGTACACGCATAGTCATAGTTCCTGAGTGCCAGTGTTCAAGTACACGACCTGTACATAACCATGTGTCATAGTTAGCATCTGGCATTTCCGGTGGATCCATATATGGACGAGCAAAGATTTTAGCTYTGTTTTTAAGGTAATGTTTACCTGGTTTATCAGCATAGCTTAGTTTTAAATCTTTTTTAATTCCGTTCAAGTCACCTTGAGGACGAACTTTTAAGAATCCACCATAGAATGCATGTGAATTACCAGTCTCTTTTGTAGCTTTAGCTGCATAAGGATCGTATTTCGCATTAAATCTCCACTGAGTCTCTTTACCATCAACAACAGGCCATTTAAGACCACGAACTTTATGATAAACATCAAATGGTGCAAGGTCATGACCGTGACCACGTGTAAACGCTGCATACTCTTCAAAAAGATATTTATGGATAAAGAAACCGTAACCTTTGAACTCTTTACCATCTGAACCAATAACTCCACGGCTGTCGCCATTACACTCAGAGTTGTCATATCCAGCTTGGATAGGATCGTTCATATCGATTTTGTAAGATTTAGCTCTATCATTAGCAAATAGAATTTCATACATAGTCGTATTTTCATTGTATCCCATAGCTTTGATTTTATCTAAAGGAATAGCTTTCATGGTTTTCTTGNNCCAAGCAACTTTTACGTCTTTCATCCATAGATCTTTAACCGTAAAGCGTTTTGAGAACTCAACCCATTGCCATGTATCTGACATTGAATCACCTACTGGAAGAACTTGTTGTCTCCAGTGTTGTGTACGACGCTCAGCATTACCGTAAGCACCCCATTTTTCATAGATCATAGCAGATGGTAAGATAAGGTCAGAAACTTTAGCAGAGATACCAGGATATCCGTCAGAAGTTACAATGAAGTTATCCATTTCACGAGCTGCTTTAATCCAGTGAGATGCAGAAGCTGAATCTTGGTAAGGGTTACAAACATTTACCCATGCAAATTTAACATGACCATCTTCGATGTCACGGTGAATACGCATGATGTGTTGTCCCATTTGACCATTGATTGTTCCAGCAGGAACTTGCCATTTTTTCTCAACTATAGCTCTATGCTTAGGATTTTTAACCATCATATCAGCTGGAAGTCTGTGAGTAAATGTACCAACTTCACGAGCAGTACCACAAGCAGAAGGTTGACCAGTTAAACTGAACGCACCATCACCTGGTTTAGCTTGTTTATTTAGTAAAAAGTGAACATTATAAGCAAGAGTATTTGTCCATGTACCACGTGTATGTTGATTCATACCCATTGTCCAGAAAGATACTACTTTTCTACCTTTTTCAATGTATAGATTAGCTAATTCCTGAAGTTTCGCTTGGAAACTTTCAATAGACTCATCTGGATCACCTTTAGAAATTTTAGCTGTATACTCTAAAGTATATGGCTCTAAAGATTTTTTATACTCTTCAAATTCAATCAACCAGTGCTTAAGGCCCGGTTGGTTATGAATCATTTCATCTCCAGCTTTGTAACCATAAGGTGCTAGTGCTGGAGCTTCTTTTTCAGAAACGATAGTTTTCATCTCTTTAGAAATAGTTTCCATCTCAAGCGCAGTATATTTACCATCTTTGATTGATTTCTCATTCGATTTTCTCATACCATAACCGATGTTTGGAGCTGCTGCTGCAAATACCATATGTTTATTTACGAAATCCCAGTCAATTGATTCAGGGTTATTAAATACAATTTCTCTAGCGATATAGTTCCACATAGCAGTATCAGTATTAGGTGAAAAAATAATTTCAGTATCAGCTAAATCTGAAGTTCTGTGAGTATAAGTTGACATATTAATAATTTTTACTCTCTCAGGATCTGAAAGTTTTCTGTCAGTTACACGAGACCAAAGAATAGGGTGCATTTCTGCCATGTTTGAACCCCAAGATACGATTGTATCAGTAAGCTCAATATCATCATAACAGCCTGATGGCTCATCAATACCAAATGTTTGATAAAAACCAACAACTGCAGATGCCATACAGTGACGAGCATTAGGATCGATTGCGTTTGAACGGAATCCACCTTTCATCATCTTTTGAGCTGCATAACCTTCCATTACAGTGTACTGACCAGATGCAAATACTGCTACACCCTCAGGACCTTTTTCATTGAAAGCTGCTTTAGCTTTCTCTTCCATCATATCGAAAGCTCTTTCCCAAGATACTGGAGCAAATTGACCTTTTTTATCAAAGTTACCATTTGCATCAACTCTTAGTAAAGGTTTAGTAAGTCTGTCCGCACCATACATAATTTTTGCATTAAAGTAACCTTTAATACAGTTAAGCCCTCTATTAACTGGAGCCGCAGGGTCCCCTTTAACAGCAACAATTTTACCATTCTTAGTAGCCATCATGATACCACAACCAGTACCACAGAAACGACAAGCTGCCTTGTCCCATCTCCAGCCGCCTTCAGCTATGCTCGCTGCTGCTTCTAGCTCCGCTGGTACACTCATACCAATCGCTGCTGCTGCAGATGCTGCCGCTGAACTTTTAAGAAATTCTCTTCTTGAAAGTGACATATTTTCTCCTGTTTGATAATTTTTGAAATGAAGCAAATTCAAAAATTGCTTTTATTTCAATTTTTGTTAAGGTGTCCATTAACAGTTTTCATATTAGCACTTTGAGGGTAGAAAAATCTTTGACTTATGTCAAAAAGTTAGAAAAATATATTAAGTTTTGTTTTATTTATGAAAAGAGGGAATATAAGTAGCACTTAGAAAAACTATTATATTCTCGAATCTTGGCAGCTTTTTGTTAGCTTCTCAAGTTCTAGCTTAAGATTAGATAGTTTCTTTGTAGAATTAATCAATTCTTCCGTTGATTCTATAACAATATCTTCACTATTGTTTAGATGCTTGTGAACTATTGACTTGTCTTTTAACTCATCAATGATAGAGTCAAATTCATCTGTTAGTTCTCCAAGTTTAGAAGCAGCTCTCTCAGATTGTAGTAGCGCTTCATTTGAATAGTCCATTGCGGTATTTACTTTTTGAATAAAGCAGTTTATCGTATCACTAACTTCCACAATTTCAGTCTCACTCTCAGCCTCTACTTGTAGAGGTTTTAGATTTGTAATATCTTCATTATTTATAAGCATTCTGGAGTACTGCATAAATGCATCTACATGTGATTCAATAGACTTTAACTGTAGAAGAGAATAGACAAATAGCATCAGTAGAATGACACCTGAGGTATATTGAAATGTTTYAATGAAGTTAGTTTTATTCTCACTGTAATCAGTATACATTGTAACTAGTTTGTCTACATTGTCTAGTAGTATAGTATTATCCCTATATATTGTAGTGACAATTTCTTCAAGTGCTTCTTTTCTATTTACATCAGAGTTAGTAAATAACTTAAAATTTTGAATACTTTCATAAAAACTTTCCCAAAGTTTACTTACCTCTATCTGCTGTAAAGATAT
>NVRL01000058.1 GCA_002732645.1 Sulfurimonas sp.
GCTCATCTAMAMTMWWTYYRTMKWRRYRWWRRWARMRGMWASTATGWWRAAAAAGGKCATGARGTWGAAGGCTTTTTACTTGCTCGTCCAGTTCGCGGTGCAAGAATTTCATCATATTTTACCAAGAGAAGATTTCATCCTGTGCTCAAAAAATGGAAAGCTCACTTAGGTGTTGATTATGCTGCTAGACGGGGAACACCGATAATTGCTGCAGGTAGTGGAAGAATCATATATGCAGCGCGATTAGGAAGTTATGGAAAGCTTGTAAAAATACGTCACGACGATGGATATGAGACTAGATATGCTCATCTAAAATCATTTCGTAGAGGCATAAGAAAAGGCAAGTATGTAAAAAAAGGTCACACTATAGGCTACGTTGGAAATACAGGTCGTTCAACCGGTCCACATCTTCACTTTGAGCTAAGAAAAAGAGGTCGTGCAATTAACCCTCTTAGAGTTGTTCAAGTCACAACAAAGAAGCTAAAAGGTAAAGAGAGAAAAGCATTTTTAAAACTCAAAGAAAATTATGACCAAAGAGTAAACCTGCATCTGACAAATCTAACTCAGTTTGCTAAACCACAAAAAGTAGAAAAAGTGTGTTACTTTTACAATGGTGAACACTGTGAGTAAAATAGACTCTATTGAAGAACTATCTAATCCAAAGTTTATAAAACCTATAAAAATAAACTACACTCAAAATGAGAAGAAAAAAGTATGGGAAGCGGTAATAAGTCACGATAGTGTTGCTATACTTCTTTGGCACAGAGATAAAGATGCATTTGTACTTGTTAAACAGCTCAGAGCTACAGTTTTGAACAAAAATAAAGTAGATGGCATGATGTATGAACTCTGTGCAGGAATCGTCGATAAAGATACAAGCAATGCTCAAATAGCTAAAGAAGAAATTCACGAAGAGTGTGGATATGATGTTCCTGTAGAAAATTTAGAAAAAATCAGTTCTTTCTACACAAGTGTCGGCATCTCCGGAACTCACCAAACTCTATACTATGCTGAGATAGATGAAAGTATGAAGGTTCACGATGGTGGTGGCTTAGATGAAGAAGAGATAGAAGTTATATATATTCCAACTCATGAGTCAAAGACTTTTATGTTTGATGAGAGTTATCAAAAGACAACAGGGGTAATGTTATCTATTTACTGGTTTTTTGAAAATAAAATTCTAAAACTTAAAACTTAAAATATTTGTATAGATTCTAGGCGCAAATGAGGAATCATACTTAAGTATGTGACAAATGCAGTAACGACGAAGATATATGAATATTTTAAGTTTTTAGCCGAATTCTATGGGGTCCATATCAACCTCTGCTAAGTCAACTTTGCATCTAGATATTGCCTTAATAATATCCGTACTCTTATCTGAACGAAGAAGTATCTCAAACCTATACTTATTTGCAATCCTCTCAATAGCACACTTACCAGATCCAACTATTTCTATATTAGGCTCATGTGACAATAGTTCTTGCATCTTGCGCATCTGCTCTTGTGCCTTTGCACCGTTCTTATGAGAAAAAAGAATACGACAAAGTTTTTTATATGGAGGATATAAATCTTGTCTATATATCTTTTCTTCTTCTAAAAACTCTTCATAGTTATTCATATAAGCACTAAAGAACTCTTCATTAAAACTCTGAACTAAAACTAAAGCATTTTTTGCCCTACCACTTCTACCTGAGACTTGAATAAGTGAAGATAATGCTTTTTCTCTAGCTCTATAATCACTCATATTTAACATAYTRTCCATACCTAATACAACYGCTAAAGTAACACCATGATAATCATGACCTTTACTTAGCATCTGAGTACCTACAAGTATATCTGTCTCGTGAGAGTTAAAACGTGAAAGAGCTTTTTTTAGTTTACTAGCAGTTGTTATAGCATCTCTGTCAAACTGTTCTACCTTAGCATCTAAGAACTCTTCACTTATAACTTTTACAGCTTCAGCTGTTCCAAGCCTAGAGCTAACTAAAGATGGACTTCTACACTCACTACATACTTGAGGAATAGCTTGAGTATAGTTACAGTAGTGACACTTCAAAGCACGAGATTTTTGGTGGATGCTCATACCGATGCTACAAAATACGCACTGAGTAGTATGTCCACAATCTTGACAAATAAGATACTTAAAGTTTGCTCTAGTAGGTACGAAGACTATAGCTTGATCTTTTGCTTCTAAAGTATTTTTTAGATTTTGCATAATTAGAGGAGATAAGGTCTCAACTGATTTTTCATAAACAAACTCTTTATTTGCACTAAAAAATCCACCTTTAAGTCTATAGTATGGAAATTTTGTAAATGAGTTTAAAGATGGTGTAGCACTACCAAGTATAACGGGCACATCATAAAGTCTACCCATATAAATAGCTATATCTCTAGCATTGTAACGAGGTCTTGAAGATGACTTATAACTATCATCATGTTCTTCATCTACAACTATTAAACCTAAGTCATTTATAGGTAAAAAAAGAGTTGAACGTGGACCGGCTACTATTTTAGCCTCTCCATTATAAATCTTTTGGAGTGCTTTTCTTTTTTGAAGAGGTGTAAGTTTTGAGTGCCACATAACAACTGCATCACCAAAGTGATGCTCTAATCTTTGACTCATCTGAGGCGTTAGAGAGATTTCAGGCATTAAAAAAATTGAGCGTTTAGAAGATGTAATCATCTCCTCGAAATACTTCATATATATCTCAGTCTTTCCACTACCTGTATCACCAAATAGAAGTGAAGTCTGATGCTGTTTTAAAAAGTCTAGTGATTCTTCTTGTTTTGCTGAGAGTGTTATATCAGGAAGTGAGGCTTCAGCCTCGCAAGAAACAATCTCGTTCCCACTCTCTGAGTGGGAATGCATAGAAGATTGATACGCTACCATCAGACCCAAAGCCTCACCCAAAGAACAAACATAGTAAGTTGAAATAAACTTTGCTAACTCTAGCTGTTTTTTAGAGTAAACAAAATCACTTATTTCTATGATTTCTAAAGTTTTAAACTCTGGTTTTTGTGTTTTTGAGAGAACAACGCCATTAACAATTCTATTTCTAACATTTACACTTACTCTAATACCTATGTTTATGCTTTGCGATGAGTTATATGTAAATGGCTCAAGAGGAGAGCCAAGAAGTATTATATTATAGTAGTTCAATTTAGTTTATTCTAATATTAAGCTATCAGTTAGTTAACGTTTGGCACATAGTCCCTGTATTTGCCGCTGTTGTATCACAAGTAAATCTACCTGTTCCTGGAGTATAAGTAAATGGGACAGCTGTTGTCTGAATAGTATATGTATAAGCTGTTCCACTGGTACTTTGCCAAGTACCGGAACCAGTCCTTGCTGCTATTCCATACATTAAAAGCTCACTAGTACCATTTCCATCAAATAATGTTGTGGTGTCTTGACTCAATACTGTTATCCAGTTACTATCTCCACGAATAAGCCTAGCTTGTCTCTCACTAACAATAGCAGAACGAATAGAAGCAATATCTGAACGACCTTTAGTTATTTCAGCATCTGTACGAGTTGCAGCTAATCTTGGTATAGCCATAGCAGCTAATATGCCTAAGATTACGATAACAAATATCATCTCTATCATTGTAAAAGCATTTTTTGATTTTTGCACGGGTAACTCCTTGGAAAAAAGGTTTAGATTATTTAATCTATCATATTAACATTATTTGGGTTATTTTAGTTTGAAGTTTTATTTTTATTTTTATGATTTTTAAAGAGGTAAGTTTATGTATCCCACCTCAGGAGAGGTGGAACAAGAAAAATTAATTAACGAATTACCGCTGAACCAGTTAAAGAAACATTATGGTCAACCATGTTTGCAAATAATACACAACCACCTGTAGTAGTTTGAATATCAACTACTAGAATTTGGTCTGTACCTGATGTTGTATTTACGGCAGTTGCACAAACTGTACCACCTGCAGTATCTGTTCTAGCAGTAATTGTAGCAGCGATAACGCCTAGGTTTGTACCAGGATCAACAATAGTTGTGAAATCAGGTACAGCACCTGTTGCTGTTGTACTTGCTTGAATCTGAGTAATAGCAGTCTTAAACGTTGCTAAAACTGCAGTTGCAGTAGCGTCTTCACGAGTAGCAGCAAGCTTTGGAATAGCGACAGCCGCTAAAATACCTAAAATAACGATAACAAAGATCAATTCGATCATAGTAAAACCAGCTCTTTTCATAAGAACTCCTTTAATTTAAAAAAATGGGTTACTCTAGTAACCGTAGAACTATTATCCGCCTTATAGCATTAAAGTTTGCTTAAAGTGATTTATTTTTTCTTGGAACTATATTTGCTTATATATAAACAACTAAAAGGAGTAGCAATGAGCGTAGAAATATCACGTACACATGGATTGATTTCAGATGCCCTAGATTACAGAGCTATGAGACAAGATATGATAGCTTCAAACATCGCAAATGCTGATACTCCTTTTTATAGACCAAGAGATATAAGTTTCGCAGATGCTTTGGCTGCCAAAAAAGCAGATATTTTAAATGAAGGCAGTGATAAACTAGCTCTTGCTCAAACAAACGGTTCACATATTCCTCTTCACAATGAAAAAGGCAACTATAAGCCTACAACATTTTTTCGTGATGGACATATGGCAAGAAATGATGGAAACAGTGTTGACTTGGATGTAGAAACAACAGAGATGAGTAAAAACTCTATAATGTTTAGCGCTTTAATTCAGGCAAACAAAAAAGATAGCATGATTTTCAAAAGTGTTATCGATGCTTCATCGAAAGTAAGTTAAGGATAAAAGATGTCATTTTTAAGCAGTTTTGATATTAGCGGTTACGGATTAAGTGCACAGCGTGTTCGTGTAAATACTATCTCTCAAAATATCGCTAATGCACAAACCACCAGAACTGAAGAAGGTGGACCATATAGAAGAAAACAGGTAGTTTTTAAAGCTATAGACTTTAACGAACAGTTCAATAAAGCAATAGGCAGAATGACTAACAGTGCTAAATATGAAGACCCTCTAAATGAAGGTGAATTTGGCAAAAGAGTAAATCCTGCTATAATGAGTGTAATAGTAGATAAGATATCTAGAGATGACAGTGAACCAAAGATGAAGTTTGATCCGTCTCATCCAGATGCAGATGCAAATGGTTATGTTGCGTATCCAAATATTAATCCTGTTATCGAAATGGCCGATTTAGTAGAAGCGACTCGTTCTTATCAAGCAAATGTTGCTGCATTTGAGAGTTCAAAAGATATGGCAAACTCTGCAATTTCTTTATTGCAGTAAAAAGAGAGTAATATATTATGAGTGAATTTGGAAAAATAAACGGCATATCGGGAACATCGACAGCCCAACTTTTAAAACAAAAAAGCAAAGTTGAAGGTGGCAGTGAAGCCTTTGCTGAGCATTTAAAATCAGCACTAAATGAAGTAAATGAGTTTCAAGAAAAAAGTGAAAAAGCTATTGGTGATATGGCAACAGGTCAGGTAAAAGACCTTCATCAAGCAGCACTTGCAATCGGAAAAGCTGAGACAAGTATGAAACTAATGCTTGAAATCAGAAATAAAGCTCTTAATGCCTATAAAGAGTTAGGTAGAACACAGTTATAATCTCTTCAAAAATACAAATAAGTCTGATTAATGCAAAGCCAAAATAAAAGTAAAAAAATATTTCTTCTCTATACACTTATCAGTATTGGTTTCTTAATCTTTTTAAGTGTAATGCTTCTCACAGTTTTAAAATCTCGTCATCTTCCATCTCTTTATACTAAAAATTCTTCAAAAGCACAGAGAGGTTCTATTATAAGTGCTGACGGCTTTCATATTGCAACTACTAAAAAGCTTTATAAAGCTGTTGTAAATACTCACTATATAGACCCACAAAAAAAAGAACTCTTTGTTGAACTTTTTAGCATCTACTCTGGTATAAGTTCAAAAAACATCAAAAAAAAACTCTCTAAAAGAAAGGGTGTAGTCGTTCTTAGCTACAATATTCCTGAAAAACGAGCACAGTATCTTAAAAAACTAGCGTATGAGCTTAGACGTTATAAAGTTTTTGTTGAGAGAAAAAACCCTCGTACAGGTCAATCAACTCTCCATGGTCTCAGTATTATAGAGAGTGGAGAGAGCAGAGAGTATCCGTATGGAAATTTGCTTACTCCTATCATTGGTTATCCCCATAAACTTGAAGAGAATGGTTATACATATATAAAAGGTGTTAAAGGTTTAGAAAAAAGATTTGATAAAGCGCTTAGGGCTAGACAAAATGAGATCTCTCAAGGCAAAAGAGATGTAAACGGCTATATCATCTTAAATAAAGAAAGCTTCTCAAAACCAAATATCAACGGTCTGAATATAAAACTAAATATTCCAGTAGGTCTTCAGATAAGAATAGAAAAAATGCTGGATGCCATGAAAAAGCAGATAAAAGCAAAACAGATAATTATAGCTATCATGAACTCTAAAAATGGCAAAGTAATTACTATGGCTAGCTCAAACAGATACTTGCCAAAGAGTATCAAAAGAAGTGATTATCCATCTCTAAACAGTGCAATAACAGAGTATAGTTTTGAACCAGGAAGTGTAATAAAGACTATAACATTTGCTATGCTTTTAGATAAAGGACTTGTAAATCCATATGATTTAGTAAATGGACATAACGGTCGCTTTAAGATAGGTAGAAAAGTTATAACAGATGAGCATAGGTTTGACTGGCTAAGTGCTGAAAATGTTATTGTACACTCTTCAAATATCGGTATCGCTCAACTTGTACAAAAGCTATCTGGAGTTGAGCTTCATGAAGGTTATAAAAGTTTTGGTTTAACTAAAAAGTCTACTAATGACCTTATCTATGAAAAAGTCGGTTCACTCCCAAGTATAAAAAGACTTAACAATGAAATATATAAGGCTACATCATCTTATGGTTACGGTATGAGAGCAAACCTTATGCAACTCATACGTGCATATAGTGTCTTTAATAACAATGGAAGAATGGTGACTCCAAAGATTGTAAGTAACTTCATAGATGCTAGAGGTCAAATAATAATAATAGAAGATGAAGAACAAATACAGGTTATTAAAAGCTCAACTGCAAATAGAGTAAAAAAGATTCTTATAAAAACAGTAAATGAAGGAACAGGTAGAAAAGCCAGAACTGATGGTTTAACTATTGGTGGGAAAACGGGAACTGCTCACATTGTTGAAAAAGGCAAATATGTAAACAAATACAATACTGCCTTTTTAGGTTTTACCAACGATAGAAAAAACAAGTATACGATGGGAGTTGTTGTTATCCAGCCCAAGAGTAGTCAATTTGCGGCTAAGACTGCTGTTCCTGTTTATAAAAAGGCTGTAGAAATAATGATTGAAGAAGGTTATTTAAAGCCAGATATTATCAAGTAATCTGGTGTTGCCGACTTTAACTTCTACTAAAACAACTGTATTTCCCAGCTCAACTTCTTTAACTATCTCAAAGTTACGATTTAGAACTTCAATATAAAAAATCTCTAATGGATTAAGAATTTCTCTCATATTTTTTATGATTTCATCTACCTTGAGTAAATTCTTTGAAACCATCTTTGCAGCCGTTTGAAGTGATGATGATATTTTAAGAGCTTCTTTTCTCTCGTTTTTAGAGAGATATATATTTCTACTGCTAAGAGCCAGTCCATCACTCTCTCTAACAGTATCTACCCCAACTATTTCTACGCTCATAAAAAACTGTTTTACCATAAGCGTGATTAGGTTTAGTTGCTGTGCGTCTTTTTTACCAAAATATGCTCTCGTAGGACTCACAATGTTTAAGAGCTTCATAACAACCGTAAGAACTCCGTTAAAATGACCTGGACGACTAAAACCCTCTAAGACAAACCCTCGAACTTTAGGTGCTAAAACAGTTACTTCATCTTCACCATAGATAGTAGTTGCATCTGGAAAGAAAAGTATATCAACTCCACTAAGTTCACATATTTTCTTATCAGCTTCATCTTTTCTTGGATATTTATCTAAATCTTCACCTTTTAAAAACTGTGTAGGATTTACAAATATAGAGACTACGACCAGTTCATTGGCTTTTCTTGCATCTTTTATAAGAGTAATATGCCCCTCATGCAGTGCACCCATAGTCGGAACGAAGCCAATTGTTTTATTGTAATTTTTCAAATACTCTTTTAAMTCTAATGGAGTAGATATAATCTTCATTTTAAGCCTCAATTTAATATAATCGCATTATATAACAAATAGGTTTATTTATGGATAATTACGAATATACAGAACTATTAAAAAATTTAAATTTAAAAATGGACAACATTACCGGTGTTGTAGAACCAGATAAGATACAAACAAGACTAGATGCTATTGAAGAATTAGAAAATTCTCAAGATTTCTGGAATGATGCAACACATGCTGCAAAAATTCAAAAAGAAAAAACCCAACTTCAAAGAAAATTAGATAAATATTCCATTGCGAGGGTTTCCATAACAGATGCCAGAGAACTTTATGATATGGCAAAAGAAGAGAATGACGAGGAGTCTATAGAATCTTGTTTTGAAGATAGTTCAGACTTAGAACAACAAATACTTAATATGGAAGTTGAAGTCCTTCTAAGTGGAGAGACTGACTCAAACAATGCTATTTTGTCTATTCATCCTGGAGCTGGAGGTACTGAGAGTCAAGACTGGGCTGAGATGCTACTTCGTATGTATAAAAGATGGGCTGAGAGACATAACTTTAGTGTTGAAGTTCTAGATTATCAAGTYGGTGACGAAGCAGGTATCAAAGATGTATCTATTATTATAAAAGGYGAAAATGCTTATGGCTACTTAAAAGTAGAAAATGGTATTCAYAGACTTGTTCGCATCTCACCATTTGATTCTAATGCTAAAAGACACACTTCTTTTAGTTCTGTAATGGTTTCACCAGAGATAGATGATGATATCAATATTGTGGTTGAAGATAAGGATATTCGTATAGATACTTATCGTGCAAGTGGCGCCGGTGGACAACATGTAAATAAAACAGAATCAGCTATTCGGATAACTCATATAGAGACAAATGTCATTGTTCAGTGTCAAAATGACAGATCTCAGCACAAAAATAAAGCAACGGCCATGAAGATGCTAAAATCTCGTCTTTACGAGTTAGAACTAGAAGCTCAAAAAGCAGAAGTAGCAGGTATAGCAAAGAGTGAGATAGGATGGGGGCATCAAATACGTTCTTATGTTATGCAACCATATCAACAGGTTAAAGATACAAGAAGTAATGAAGCTTACTCTAATGTGTCAGGTATTTTAGATGGTGACTTAGACAAGATGATAGAGGGCGTGCTTATCGCTCAAAATCGAGCTTAAGGCATAGCCTTGAGCGTATGGAAGTTTTTTTGCCCTCGGTTTTGAGTGCAGGGAATATTTTTCAAAAAAAAATGTTCACCGAAACTCAATAATAGAACCGAGGGTACTTACTCCTGTTCTTTTTTTCTAATAAAACTATAACCTAAAAATCCAATACCTGTTATCATAGCTATGATGGTTAAATACTGCATCTGTTTAGCCTGAGTATTTTTCAACTCTTGCAAAAACTTAGAATCATCTTTTTTAGTAGATGTTTTTGAACTGCCTGAACCTCCAGAAACTTTAGCTTCCATTCTYGCAACATTAGCCGCAGCTATTTCATTTTGAGTAAATCCCTCTTTAGGAGTAACCCAAAAATGTACGRTAAAACCTATAAGAAGCATTAGTCCACCGGCACTTCTCAGTATTAATACTTTATGTTTTATAAAAAATTCCATATTTTGCCTTTTAGTTTACTAATTATAATGCAAATTATGTCAAAATCACAATATGAATCTACTTAAAGAATTTTCACTTAATGATAAATGCTCATACCTTGATGATACACAACAGACAACTCACTATAAAGTTATAGATGATTGTGATGCCCATCTATGCCAAGAACTAATAGAAAGAGGCTATAGAAGATTTGGGAAAATGTATTTTAGACCGGTATGTGAACACTGTAATGAATGTAAGAGTATAAAAGTAGATGTTAAGAATTTTAAATTTTCTAAATCTCATAGAAGGGTTATAAAAAAAGCAGAATTTATAAAGAGCTATATTCAGACACCCTCTATGACTCAAGCTCATCTTGATCTATTTGAGAAATACCATCTACATATGAAAGAAAAAAAAGATTGGGATCATAGCCAAACAAATCCTCAAAACTACTATAGTTCATTTGTAAATGGTCATAATGGCTTTGGATATGAAATACTATACTATCATGAAGATAAACTAATAGCTGTAGATCTCATCGACATACTTGAAGATGGTATATCTTCAATATATTTTTACTATGACCCGGATTATATGAAGTATGGACTAGGAAAACTCTCACTACTCTTTCAAATAAAATTTGCTGCGTCACAAAATAAAGACTGGATTTATCTAGGTTATTACGTAAAAGATTGCTCATCCCTATCTTACAAGGCTAATTACAAGCCATTTTTAACACTTGAGGGAAGACCTAACGAGGATGAAGAATTTATTTGGACTTAGTTAACTCTTCTATCTGTTCTTTACGGATTTCACTCTTTTTTTTGATTAACTCTTCTTCTAAGGCTTTTTGAATTAACTCTTGCTTAGCCTTGTCTTTTTTACGAATACGTTTTATCTTTGCTTCTTGAATTTGTTTTTTAGTCAAAGTTGACTTCTTAGCTACAATCTCTTTTCGCTTAAGCTGTTCATCTTCATCTAAATACTTTTTAATAACACCACTTGTATTCATATCAGTACAATGTGCGAAGTAGTACTCTAATATCTTAGCTTTATACTTCTTAGTATCTATAAGTCCTGAATTAATTGTATTAGAAAATAGTTCATTATTTTGATTTGTAATTGAAGATTTATAAGAAGTTACAGTTGTTCTGTGAAAAAAATCATTTGTTTTAGATAATTCTCTAATAGTTTGTAGATACTCTTTTTTATCTTTTGTTTTATCACCTGCTTCTATAGCGTAACCTACATCCTTAGCTTCATATACTTCTTTAACATATGAATCAATTTTTTTCTCAAACTGAGAAAATTCTGCTATCTTTTTTAGCTTCTCAATATTATCTACATTATCATATATAACATCACCTAAAGCTGAGTATACTTTAGGGTTTCCTGCTATTAAATATGTTGCTAAAAGAGATAAAATCAGTAGTTTAATCATAAAATTTCCATAAAAATTAATTTYTCGTATTATATCAGAATAATAATGATAGAATAATCACATGATTAATATATTAAAAAAAGAATTAACGATATACACCGCTCTACTCACACTACTAATCTTTCTTATGCATCCAGATATGCTAAGTGATCCAACTATTAGACTTGGACTAATGCAAGATAAAGCTAACTATATACATCCACTACTATACACATTTTTTGTATATTTAATACTCTTTTTTCTAAGAGCTATTTCTGGTTTTATTGCTAAATTGTTTGAGAAAAAATAAAAGGTAAGTTTATATAAATTCAACACTTCCAAGAAGAAGCATTGAGGGAGAAAAGGTTATATTAACCGTTTCTCTTTTTCTGAATCTCTTCAGATACGTTTCTTGGAACTTMTTCATAATGATCGAATTCCATTGAATATGTAGCACGTCCTTGAGTTGCAGAACGAAGGTCAGTTGAGTAACCAAACATCTCAGCAAGTGGAACAAATGCATCAATTATTTTGTTACCTGAACGGTCACCCATATTGCTAACTTGTCCACGACGACGGTTAAGGTCACCGATAACATCACCCATATAGTCTTCTGGTACTTCAACTTCAACTTTCATCATTGGCTCTAAGATAGATGGACGCGCTTTACGACAACCCTCTTTAAATCCCATAGATGCAGCAAGTTTAAATGCCATCTCATTTGAATCAACATCATGGTATGAACCATCATATAGAGTAATATCAATATCTTCCATTGGGTAACCTGCAAGAACACCAGATTGCATAGTCTCTTTACAACCCTTCTCAACAGCAGGAATAAACTCTTTTGGAATAGATCCACCTTTAATAGCATTTGTGAATACAAATCCTGTATCAGCACCACCTGGTTTAATTCTAAGGTAAACATGACCAAATGCACCACGACCACCAGATTGTTTTGCATATTTGTACTCTTGTTCTACTTCGTCTTTAATAGACTCACGGTAAGAAACTTGAGGAGCACCAACTTCTGCTTCAACAGAGAACTCTCTTCTCATTCTATCTACTAGAATCTCAAGGTGAAGCTCGCCCATTCCAGAAATAATAGTCTGACCAGTCTCTTCATCAGTATGAACTCTAAACGATGGATCCTCAGCAGCTAGTTTACTTAAAGCAATACCCATTT
>NVRL01000059.1 GCA_002732645.1 Sulfurimonas sp.
TCTAGATGTTCCATTAGCTAATGCTGATACAAAAAGATTTAGTGACGGTGAAATATCTGTTCAAATTGCTGAGAGTGTTCGTGGTCGTGATGTATTTATAGTACAAAGTACAGGTTCTCCGTCAAACGACAACCTTATGGAACTACTTATCATGACAGATGCTCTTCGTCGTTCATCTGCTTCTAGCATCACTGCTGTAGTACCATACTACGGATATGCAAGACAAGATAGAAAAGCTGCTCCTCGTGTTCCAATTACAGCAAGACTTGTTGCAGATATGTATGAGACTGCAGGAATCGACAGAGTTATAACTATCGATCTTCACGCTGGTCAGATTCAAGGTTTCTTCAACATTCCAGTTGATAATCTTTATGGTTCAATTACATTTGAGCACTACATCAAAAGTAAAAACCTTAAAAACCCTATCATCGCTTCTCCGGATATCGGTGGCGTTGCTCGTGCTAGATACTTTGCAAAACGAATGGGTCTAGAGATGGTTATCGTTGATAAGCGTCGTGAAAAAGCAAATGAGAGCGAAGTAATGAATATCATCGGTGATGTCAAAGGCTACGATGTAATCATGATTGATGACATGGTAGATACTGCCGGGACTATGGTTAAAGCTGCTACTGCACTTAAAAACAATGGCGCAACTTCAGTTATGGCATGTGCTACTCACGCTGTTCTTAGTGGAAAAGCTTATGAAAACCTAGATCACGGTGAACTTGATGAGCTAATAGTTACAAATACTTTAGAATCAGAACCGCATAAAAAAATAAAAGTCTTAACAGTTGCTCCTCTTTTTGCAGAAGTAATTCGTCGTGTTTACCACAACGAAAGTGTTAACGGCCTCTTTGCATAGGAATATTTATTGAAAAATATTAGAAACTTTTCTATCATCGCTCATATCGACCATGGTAAAAGTACTTTAGCAGACCGTATTATTCAGGAGTGTGGCTCTGTGAGTGAGCGTGAGATGGGTACACAGATGATGGATACTATGGATATTGAGCAAGAGCGTGGTATTACCATTAAAGCTCAAAGCGTTAGACTTGACTATGTAAAAGATGGTGAGCACTACATATTAAACCTCATTGACACTCCGGGTCATGTTGACTTCTCTTACGAAGTTAGTAAATCTTTGGCATCTAGTGATGGGGCACTGCTTATCGTAGATGCTGCACAAGGTGTTGAAGCTCAGACTATTGCAAACGTTTACTTGGCACTTGACAATGACCTTGAACTCATTCCAGTTATAAACAAGATAGATCTTCCAGCTGCAGATCCTGATAAAGTTGCAGAAGAGATAGAGACTTCTATCGGCATAGATGCAACTGATGCTTGTTTAGTATCTGCAAAAACAGGTGTAGGAATCAGAGAACTAATAGATGCTATAGTTGATCGTGTTCCGGCTCCAGTGGGAGACCCCGATGCTACGACAAAAGCCATCATCTATGACTCTTGGTTTGACCAGTATCTTGGCGCTCTAGCACTTGTGCGTGTTTTTGACGGTCAAGTGAAAAAAGGTCAAAACATTAAACTTATGAGTAATGGTGAAGAACATCACATTTTAGACTTAATGTATCCGCATCCAATGAAAAAAATCAAGACTAAGACTATCGAGTGTGGTGAGATAGGTATTATTGTTCTTGGATTAAAAGAGGTTAGTGTTATCAATGTTGGTGATRCTGTMRMWRWTRYWRRWAATCCAACAGCAGAGCCTGTTGGAACTTATGAACCTGCAAAACCATTTGTATTTGCGGGAATTTATCCAATAGACACGGATAAGTTTGAAGACCTTCGTGATGCGCTAGATAAACTTCGTCTTAATGACAGCTCTCTTTCTTACGAACCTGAGACATCGGTTGCATTAGGGTTTGGTTTTCGTGTAGGATTTTTAGGGATGCTTCATATGGAAGTTGTAAAAGAGCGTTTAGAGAGAGAGTTCAACCTTGACTTAATTGCTTCTGCACCATCAGTTATATATAATGTATATTTAAGTAATGGTGATTTTATAAATGTTCAGAACCCTTCACAACTACCAGAAGTTAATCGCATAGATAGAATTGAAGAGCCTTATGTTAGGGCTACGGTAATAACTCCTGCTGAATATCTAGGAAATATCATAACACTTCTGATAAACAAGCGTGGGACTCAAACTAAGATGACATACTTAAATGAAGATAGAGTAATGCTTGAGTATGAAGTACCTATGAATGAGATAGTTATGGATTTTTACGATACATTAAAGTCTATCTCAAAAGGTTATGCATCATTTGATTATGAGCCTATTGGATTTAAAGTTGGAGACCTAGTTAAACTTGATATCAAAGTAGCGGGAGAAGCTGTAGATGCACTAAGCATCGTAGTTCCCCGCAATCAAGCTCTTTCTCGTGGACGTATACTTGTTAAAAATATGAAAGAGCAAATTCCAAGACAACTTTTTGAGGTAGCTGTTCAAGCATCTCTAGGTTCTCAGATTATCGCCCGTGAAACTGTTAAGTCTATGGGTAAAAATGTTACCGCCAAGTGTTACGGTGGAGATATTACTCGTAAGAGAAAACTACTTGAAAAACAAAAAGCCGGTAAGAAAAGAATGAAGTCTATAGGAAAGGTTCAACTTCCTCAAGAAGCATTTATGTCTGTTCTAAAAATGGACTAAGTTCAACTATGAAATGTATGTTGTGTGAGAGTTTATCACTCACACACATCTGTTCCTCTTGTCAAGAAATATTTTTAACTCCTTCTATTTATAAACGAAAAATCCTTAACAATATCGAAGTTATCTCTTTTTACAAATACAAAGATATTAAAGACCTGCTACACACAAAACACAGTGACTTAGGCTACTATATATACTCCATTCTTGCAAATAACTCTTTAAAACTATTTGCTCAAAGTTTTGAATATGTCACCCTTGTCAATTCAATAGCAGTTGATGATAATGTGAAAAGCGGTTACTCCCATACAGCAATATTAAACAAAGCTCTTCAAAGTAAATATATAGAGCCAGTGTTTAATTCCCTTAGAGCAAAAAATGCTGTCTCATACTCCGGTAAAAGTAGAGAGTTTAGACTAATGAATCCAAGAAATTTCATATTTAAGCACAGTTCAACTAAAGAAATCATACTTATTGACGACATTATTACAACAGGTTCAACACTTTCTCAAGCAATAAACACGATATCTAGATATGATGTGAAGATTTTGTTCTGCTTAACATTAGCAGATGTTAATATCAAATAAATAAGCACACTATAAGGACACTTAAACTAAAATGTAWCATTATTATTTCAGGCTAACTTATGAAAATATTACTTTTATTCTTTTTTTTATCAACTTTCTTATTCTCAAAAGACGTAATGCTTGATGACCTACTTGCCCAATATGAAAAATCCGAATCTCTTTATCATAAAACAAAAATAGAAAGTGCCGGACATCTCATACTATTCTCACGTGAAGACTTAGACCAAATGCAGGCATATACACTAAATGATGTACTAAAAACTATTAGAATGTATAACATTCAAGCAACTAGAACAGGAATGACTACTCTTGTAAAGAGTGGTAGCAATCAGGTTGCACCAAATCCGGTAAAAATATTTCTAAATTCTCATGAACTAAACTCTGCAACTCTTGGAAATGCACTAACTCAATATGGGAAGATGGGTCTATACTTCATAGACCATATAGAAGTCTATCAAGCCGGAAATTCAGTAACATTTGGTAATGAACCAGGAAGTATGATAATTAAACTATATACAAAAGAACCATCTCGCGAAAATGCAACATCCGCTCAAGTATCAGTTGATACCAGAGGAAGTTTGAATTTACGAGCTATAGATGCAAGAGAGATAGGAGAATACTCATACTTAGCAAATGTTGATATAAGTAAAAATAACTATGAGACTTACAATACAAATGGTTATGATTTATCTCGTGATGACACAAGAGGTCAACTCTACTTAAAGTTTTCCAAAGATGAAAGCTATGACATCGAAATCGGTGCTTCAAAAGAAAAGTTTGACTCCTTTAGCGGTTTAGGCAATGCCCCTCTTGATGGTAATATAGATGCTAAAARCTTCTCTATTCAAGCTACAAAATATTTTGATGGAAAACTTAACGTAAAAATAGGGTTATCTCACGAGCAGCTAGATGTTTTAAATAAAGATGCTGTGGGAACACCCCTGGCAGACGGTAGTATGCCTAAACAACTTGATGTAAGTATTGGTAGTAATGTATACAGTGCCACAATAGAGAAAAGGTTTGTTCATGGAGCAAATGACCTGTTTCTTGGGGCACAGCTAAAGTATCAAAAATTTAATATAGATGAGTATAAAAGGGATGGTGTCTCTACACCTATGGTATGGGGACCCCAAGAGAGAAATATATATATGGTATATCTAGAGAACCTATATAATATAAGTGAGAACCACCTTATCGCTTTTAGTGCGAAACTAGACCGCTATGAAAATGAACTTTCAAAATCATCTACAGAGCATATACTAAGACTTGGTTATGTAGCCTTATTAGATGAAAATTGGACATTTAAATTTTTTGCAATGAAGAGTTATGTCTACCCTACTTTTAGGCAGACTACTTTCTCGCCAAACTTCAATATAAACCCAGACCTTGAGAGTATTAAAAATAGAACTTTAACTGCCGAAATTATTTACAAAAACAACAAAACAACTTTTACACTTAGTGGTGGTAACGGTGAAGCAAAAAATGCCATAATATTTAATCCAATGCTTAAAAAATATGTAAATAAAGATGAAGTAAGTAGTTTTCAAAGAGGATTTGTAAGAGTTGACCATATATTTGATGTAAATAATAAAGTCACTGTAGAGTGGTTTAAAATGTTTAAGGAAAAGTATGTAAGTCCAGGTGATGGAGGGCTTATTCAACTATTTAATAAAATAGGAAAGTTTGATATCTATAATGAACTTCTATACAGATCTAACTACACATCTTCAGACGGCATCAATATGCCTGCTGGATATGACTACTCCCTAGGAATCATTTATCCGGTAAATAAACAATTAGACATAAAACTCAAAGGTGAAAATCTTTTAGACCAAGCTCATGAAGTCCCAATAAACGGAGTTAATGTACCTGTTATGGAGCGACGAGGCTTGTTAACTATGGAGTACACTTTTTAAATGAAACTCTTACTGACACTTATCTTTTTTGTAACTGTTACATTTGCATCTGATAGTTCAGATAACCTTAGAATACAAATTTTAGAAAAAATCATTTCAGATATTTCTGTAAATGAAGAAACAAAAGTATGGAGTGACAACAAAAACATATTAAACACTCTTAAAAGTCATAATATACTTAACACAACTGATAACTGCGAAGATGCGACTATAATAATTTTACAAGAGTATAATAACCTCATCACACAGTGCTCTTCAAGAGCTATATTTGTTTTAAACTACAAACTGCTTTCAGATATTCCTCAAAGTTTTGGAGCGCTTTTTTGGAAAAAAGGCAGACCGAATATTGTCATAATAAAATCTAGAATCAAAGCTCAATCTATACAAGTATCAAATGACTTAAACCCATACTTAGAGGATAAAGTATGGTAAAGAAAAAGGAGCTCTTTTTATTTATACTACTCTTACTTTTAGGATTATTTTTTATCTATATCTATATCTATATAAAACAGGCTGAAGATGATATATTTAACAGAATAGAAAGTAATAAGATAAATAACGTTTCAAGTGTTCTAAGGAATATTGAACATGACATCATAAAAAATAATTCTATAAAAAATGAAAACGACCTTGTTTCTTTACTCTCAAATAATAAGACAAGAGAGGTTTTTGAAGATAAAATATCTCTTTTTTTAACACCAAGCGTAAAATATATCTACTTACTTTATAAAGATAAAGAAGGTAGATTTAGGTTTCTTCTAGATGCTTCAAAGGAAGATAAAGCGAACTTTTACCAAAAGTTTGATGTTTTTGATGAAGCCTACACAAATCTTTATAAAGAGTCTAGACCACAAGTCATAAAACAACATGATATGGAAAATCTCTATCTTACTTATCTCTATCCTATGAGAAGTTCCGGTAAGGTGATAGGAATATTAAGTGTTGATATCACGACTAAAATTCAAAAAATAATTTTAGAACTTATCAAACCTCTTGAGACATTTTTTGTAGTTTTAATAATCTTTATATTCTTACTAATGCTTATGACAGTTATTCAAGTATTTCATTACTTTATAACCAGAAAAAAGATTTTTACGGATCCTCTGACACAAATATATAACAGAAGCTATCTTCAAGAAGTATCTCCAACGCTTAACTTAAACCATTACTCTATAGCAATGCTAGATCTTGACAGATTTAAAGTTGTGAATGATATCTATGGACACAAGGCAGGCGACTTAATACTATCACAAAGCAGTATGATTATAAAAAGTTCTATTCGAGACAATGACATATTGATTCGTTATGGTGGAGAAGAGTTTCTACTACTTATGTACAATAGAGATCTTAAAGATAGTTCTTCATATATTTGTGAGAGAATCAGAGAAAATATCAACTCCCATATCTTTACATATGAAACACATAACATAGAGATGCAGGTATCAATCGGTGTTCATGAACATCCAGCATCTGAGAAGAGTCTAAATGAAGCTATTAAAGTAGCCGACAAGATGCTATATATCGCTAAAAAAGAGGGTAGAAATAGAGTTGTTTACTACAATGACAAGTCAAAAAGCATGGTTCTCTCTAAGACAAAAGATATAGACTTTGTAAAGCAAGCTATAGAAGAAGAACGTGTCATATGTTACTATCAACCTATATATAACCAACTTACAAATGAAATATTAAAACATGAAGCTCTTGTTAGAATTATAGATAAGAAAGGGAAAATAATTACTCCTATATTTTTTCTACCGGGGTTAAAACATACAAATATTCACTATAAACTTACACAAAGAATTCTTTCTATTGTATTTGAAAAGTTCAAAGACTCAAGAGATTCTGTAAGTATAAACATAAACTTCTCTGACCTTATAAACGAAGATATTGAGAGAACTATTACTGATACGTTTACAGCAAACCCAGACTTAGCTTCTAGAGTTACTTTTGAAATATTAGAGAGTGATGAGATTGAGAATATAACTCTATTTAAAGAGAAGATAAATCTGCTTCACTCACATAATGCTAAAGTCTCTATAGATGATTTTGGAAGTGGTTACTCTAACTTTAAAACTATTTTAGACATAGAAGCAAATTATTTAAAGATAGATGGTTCATTAGTTAAAAATATAGATATCAGTGAAAAAGATTTCAAAGTGGTAAAAAGCATCATACATTTTGCCAAAGAAGCAAATATGAAAACTGTTGCTGAGTTTGTTCACYCYAAAGAAGTTTATAATAAACTAAAAGAATTAGATATTGACTACATGCAGGGTTATTATATTGCACAGCCTTCACAAAGACCCCTAAGTACAAATGAACTCTTTAAAGGATAAGCGTGAAGATTATATTTTTAATACTCTCTTTAGCCCTACTTCTAAATGCTCAGATGCTCAAAGTCGGAGATAGTGTAAACCCTATAAAATTAAAATCTCAGTATAACAAAGAGTACACATTGGTAAAAGATGGCATCTGGATTATAACTTGGGATAAAGCGACTACAAGAGTAGCTAACCAATATTTTGATGAGCATAAGATGCCAGAGAATCTAAACCTCATCGTGGACACTTCAGAAATTCCATCGCTTCTCTTTTCTCTTTTTGCAAAACCTAGAATGAAGAGATATAGACACCCTATACTAATTAGCTTTGATGTAAAATATAATCTAACTCTGCCTTTTAAAGAAGACATGCTTACTCTTCTTTATATAAAAGATTCAAAAATTAAAAWWWTRSWSTWCATCAAAGATATAGATGAGTTAGAAGAAACCTTTAAGTAGTTTTCCAACCTCTTTCTCTATAGCTTTTCCTACTTCTTTCTTTACAAGATCTTCTACATCAATACTTACCTTYGGCGAAGACGTTTTACCTTTTAGTATAACTGATATCTGGTTCTTATTTGCTACTACATCTATTTTAGAATCAATTATTTTTGTTTTTGTATTTAGCTTTGTATTTTTTGTTTTTATAGATGAAGTATTAGATTTAAGATCCATAGATGCAACTATTTTTTCTTTATTTATGTCAGCACGTACAAAACCTTTGAACTTCTCTACATACATATCAACATTTGCATACTGCTTGATTAGAGAAAACATTTGGTTTTTAGTAAACCTACCATCTACTAAGTGCCCGTCAAACTTTCCTTTTTTAGATGCCAGATTATAGTCAAGTTTAGCGTCTAGAGATGCTTTAAAAATCTGGGGATATATAAGCATATGAAGAGCATCTAATGTCTGTATACCTAAAATATCTGCATGAAAGTCATCATTATGAAGTTTTGCGTCTATCTTACCACCTGCAATATTTGAGAGGATAGTAAGGTCTAGGTCATTACCCTTGTTTAACTCTCCATGCAGAGTAATACCGCCTTTCATATGTTGCTCTGTAGCAAAATAGAGATTGTCAAGATTAGAAACCGTTGCTTTATAGTCACTCYTGATAGTACTATTTTTCAAGTTTACTCTAGCTCTTTTAATATCAAAGTTTGCAAGCGTAGAGTCTAAGTCAACTTTGGAGTCAATAATATCTCCATTTAAAGTTGTATGTGTAYTCATCTTAAACTTTGTCTTTGGCATAGGAGTTTTGAACTTATATGTCTTTGTTATATACTTGGAATCAAGCAGACCATTTTTGATACTAGAAATTACTTTACCGTTTAACTTACCACTTCTTGCATCTGGGATATCTACATCTAAAGAGAATACTCCGTCTGCATAGTGAGGTTGTTTAACCATATATAGAACACGTGCGAGCTTTAGGTTTTTCATACTTGCTTTCACACTAGCCGGAGAGAAGTCTTTGAGTATGGCTTCAAACTTTGTATCTGATGAAGCTACATCACTCTTTCCATCTACCACAAGTTTCGCCTTTGTTCCTTTAATACTTCCATTTAATCTAAAAGATCCTCTCACATCTGCACCCGTTACAGGTTTAAGAAGTGCTAACTCTTTTATATCGAGTGCATATTTTATATCTGTCTTTAATGGTGTCGGTATAACTTTACCCGATGATGTGATTTTAAACAGGTTTGAGATAAGTTTATATGTATAATCAATATTATCACCTTTTAGTTTTGCATCCAGATTCATTGCAAAATTTGTACTGGGAATGGTTATTTTAAAGTCTTTTTTCATCACCTTAGTATTTAACCTGCCATCTTGTGTACGAAGGACTATATCTCCATCAAGAGCATGAGGTTTTATACTTTTAAAATTAACATCGACATCGACATCTGCACTGGCATATGCTTTATTATTTGTCATCTKTAAAAGAGATGCTAAGCTWAGATGYTTTACYTTTGCAATTATWGAGGTCGGATTAAACTCTGTGAGTTCTACATGATATGTCGTATCACTAGATGCAATATCGCTCCTGCCGTTAAGCACCATCTTCTCTTTCGTTCCTTTAATATCACCACTTAAACTCAGGGCACCTCTAAGATCTGCACCCGTTACAGCTTTAAGCAGTGCTAACTCTCTTATATCAACTGCATATTTTATGTCTGTCTTTAATGGTGTCGGAACAACACTGCCCGAAGATGTTATTTTAAAAAGGTTTGACATTAGTTTATAAGTATAATCTATCGTCTCGCCCTTTAGCTTAGCTTCGAGATTCATCACAAAGTTTGTACCATGAGGAATGGTTATATTAAAGTCATTCTTCATAACTTCACTATTTAACCTACCATCTTTAGTAGTGAGCAAGATATCTCCATCTAAGACTTTAGGCTTTATACTTCTGAAATCTACATCAAGGTTTATATCTGCACTTGCATATGGCTCTTGTGAAGCTATGTTTAATAACTCCTCAAGTTTTAAGCTTTGCACTTTAGCTACTATAGAGGTAGGGTTAAACTCTGTAAGTTCAACATGATATGTGGTATCACTTGATGCAATATCACTAATTCCGTCTATTTCTATAAATGCCATATCCCCCTTTATAGTCCCTTGTGTTTGAAGACTTCCTCGGATGGATGCATTAGTCAACGGTTTTAAAGTCTCCAACTCATTTAGGTTTGCTCTATATAAGACGTTAAAAGCTTTTGAAAATATAGAATACGTTCCATTTACATATATAGTATTATTACTATTTATCTCCAAAACTATAGAAAAATCACTCATAGTAAGTGAAAAAGTAGTTAACTTACTATCTAATAGTGTTTGCTCTTTTATCTTCTTTTCTACTATAGGTCCAACTATAGAGTTACCTATAGGGGTAAATGCTACTACATAAACAGCTACTACAACTGTTGCTAATAATCCACCGATCCATGCTAAATACTTCATATAAACTCCTAGATGCTAGAATTTCTCATATAATCTAAATACATATAATGATACTAAATTTAACTTTAAATTAGCATTTTATACACTTGATACGACTTGGCTCAACTTTGTTTACAAATAAAGCTAAACTATCACTTGACATTGTTACACTCAATATGTATAATAGTAGTATCTTTTTAGAAGTACATTAAAAATGTACAATTATTTGGGCTAAATTTTACAAGTAAAACTTGCTCCAATAATGGTTTTTAAAGCAAAGGAGTTATTTAACAGCTATGTCAAAACAAACAGATGAAGAATTACAGACACAACCTCAAGAAAATGAAGAGGAAAACACAGAACTTAGTAGCGATGAGGCTGAAGCAGAAGCTGAAGCAGTAGAGAATGAGTTTGACCTACTTCAAGAAGAGTTAATAGCTCTAAAAGATAAGTATGCGAGAGTTCATGCTGATTTTGATAATATCAAAAAAAGATTGGAAAGAGAAAAGTATACTGCAGTTGAATACTCAAATGAAAAATTTGCTAAAGATATGATTCCAGTTATGGATGCTCTTCAAATGGCACTGACTTCAACAGCAACTGTAACAGACCCGCAAGAGCATTTAGATAAACTCAATGAAGGTATCGAACTTACTCTTAAGCAGTTCACTACATCTCTTGAAAAGCATGGAGTAACAATGGTTTCACATGATGAGCCATTTGACCCAAACATTCATAATGCTGTTCAAAGTGTTGATAGTGAAGATATTGAGTCTGGACAGATAGTTCAAACTTTTCAAACTGGTTATAAATATAAGAATAGACCACTGCGTGAAGCAATGGTTATAGTAGCGAAGTAATTCATAGAATAAAACTAACAAATATATATTCCCAAGCTAAGCATGGGAATGAGATGCTAAGCATCTTACTTTAGTCGCCTCAGCGGCGCAAGCGTAGTAAAAGGGACGAGTTCCTTTTACGGACTAATAGGTGGAGCGAATGAATTTGCTTCATTTTATGAAATAAAATTAAGGAAATTATAATGAGCAAAGTAATAGGTATAGATTTAGGAACAACAAATTCATGTGTAGCAGTTTATGAGGGTGGCGAAGCTAAAATTATCCCAAATGCAGAGGGTAAAAACACAACTCCGTCGGTAGTAGCTTTTACAGATAAAGGTGAGGTTTTAGTTGGAGAYCCTGCAAAACGTCAAGCTATCACAAACCCAGAGAAAACTATCTCTTCAATCAAAAGAATTATGGGTCTTATGATGGATGAGGAGCATGCAAAAGAAGCTCATGATAAAGTAACTTACAATATCGTAGATAAAGATGGTTCAGCAGCTGTTGATGTTGCAGGTAAGATTTACACTCCACAGGAAATTTCAGCTAAAATTCTTAGCAAACTAAAAGAAGATGCAGAAGCTTATTTAGGTTCAACTGTAACTGACGCTGTTATTACAGTTCCAGCATACTTCAATGATTCACAAAGAAAAGCAACAAAAGATGCTGGTACTATCGCCGGTCTTAATGTTTTAAGAATCATCAATGAGCCAACTGCATCTGCACTAGCTTATGGACTTGACAGTAAAACTGAAGAGAATGTACTTGTTTATGACCTTGGTGGTGGAACATTTGATGTTACTGTTTTAGAAATTTCTGATGGTACTTTTGAAGTTCTTGCAACTGATGGTAATGCATTTTTAGGTGGTGACGACTTTGATAATCAAATCGTTGATATGTTAAATGATGAATTYAAAGCTTCTCACGGTATTGAACTTAAAAATGACAAAATGGCTCTACAACGTCTAAAAGATGCAGCTGAAAATGCTAAGAAAGAGTTAAGTGCAGCTCAAGAGACTGAAATCAACTTGCCGTTTATCACTATGACAGAAGCTGGACCACAACATCTTGTTGTAAAACTT